>JAIPJS010000015.1 GCA_021734025.1 Candidatus Neomarinimicrobiota bacterium | reverse complement strand
CACGGGTCCCGTCCCGCGTGATGCCCATGACCACGAGGACGGCCAGGTTCTGCACCCGGTGGTTCACCCGGATTTTTTCATGCAGCGCATCAATCCAGAGCACCGGATATTCCGCATCCAGGGACCGCGTCCGGAACGCCTGGACTTGCTCGTCCAGTTCCTGGCTGATGGCCGAGACCTGCCCGGCTGAGATGTTTTCGATGCCCAAGGTATGGGCTAACCGCTCGATCTTGCGAGTGGAGACGCCATTCACGAACGCTTCCCGGACGACCTCCATCAAAGCCTGTTCCGATCGCTTCTTGGCCGTCACGAAGAACGGAATATACCCGCCCTGCCGGAGCTTCGGGACCAACAGATACATGGTCCCCAGTCGGGTATCGAACCGCCGGACGCGCGTGCCGGAAAAGTAGGTCTTGCGCTGCGTCGAGTGCGTCCCTTTAGGGGCCCCAACCTTCTGACTGGCTTCCACCTGCATCATCTGGTGCGCGATCCATTCCAGCATCGCCTGGAGCGGGTCGGCTTCGTTGACAAATTGTGATAGTAATCCCTCATAAATTGCGGTATCTTTGTGGGTAGCCATCGGTGTCCTCCTTGGGTGTTTTCATGAGTGCTCATCTGAAAATTAGGAGACATCGATGGCTTTTTCCTCTCACTTATTTTGAAATTGCGAACATGAATTTACACTACCTGAATTCTGACATTAATTATGTAAAATTTATCTTGTGATATATTTAAAATTTAATTAATATAACCTACGGTTATTGGTACAATTAGTTTCATATCTTCATATTGTATGCTTTCTTTTTTTTATTAAGTGCTATTAACCGACGTTGGAATTGATGGTTCGATTGGTATACCATCAACATAGCAGATTTTTTTATATATATAAATAGTCATACTAATCCAAATGATCGAATATCACGGTTTTATGTCAAATTAGTGTAATTCTATATTATTTATTAAAAGTAGGGAGTCGACATGTCTACTAAAAACAAGTCTCTTTTATTTATTATTTTTTTATTTCTCAGTTTCAGTGTCAACGTCAATGCCCAAAATGTTGTGGTAAATAGTATAAAGATAAACGGTGAATCAATTGCCACAAATGGTTCAGAATCCATTACGGTCGAACCAGGGGCAGACGTATGGATTTCTGCAGAAATACAGAACCGCAGTGGCTCATGGTCGGGCTATGGCCAATTGGTTATGTGGGTTGAAGGCTATGATAATGTGGATGATGTTGTTAGTCATGGGTTTGACTCCCATGAAATTTATACTTCAGGTGCCTCAAAATGGAATGAAATTTACCAGGAGAACCGGCCGACTTCTTCTGTTTCTGTAGAGGCAATTGAAGGTACCTGGGGCTATTATGAACTGCAAAACATGGACATTCTTATTACCGCACCGGCTGAAGGGAGTTTTACCTTTTTAGTACGGGGTACTTTTTCGAATACAGATTGGGATATAGTGAGCCAAGATCCAGATTATAACACAGGAAAAAGAGATGACCAGGGTTATTATGTTTATAAGTATACCGTCAATATTGCTAAACCAAAATATAGCGTTTATGGAAAAGTTAAATCAAGTAGACATGACTTCGATGTAATACCCAATACTACTTTACGTTTATACCATTCAAACGGTTATGATGAGACCGTTACATCGAAATATGATGGTAGTTATTCATTTAGCAATGTCCCACAGGACGACGGATATGTATTAGATATTTCTCACCCAGACTATAGCTTCACCACAAGTAGGTATTATTTGAATTTATCTGGTAATACTAAGAAAAATATCTACGGACGCACTGTTGCCTCTGTTGATATTTCATATCAGGTTCCTGATTTTTTTATTTTAGGACAGCCATTTGAAATAACTGTAACATTACAGAATGATGGTCAGTCAGTTGGGAATATAGGTACCTATTTAGATGTGGCTTTCCCGCAATATGATGCTACGCCTCCATTCACGGTTCAAAAAGTATCCGATAACGGATTTAGCGACATTTCATTTAATTATGTAGGCCAATCTATTTACGGGGTTTATAACAATGAATGGCAGGAAACGAGTGCGGAACACCTATTAGTATCTGGTGATAGAGGCGCAAGCATAAGTTCTGGAACAACAATTTCATATAAATTGAAGATCACAGCGACTAGTGCAGAAGAGATTAAACTCCGTTTTAAAGGTAGTATTGGTGATAGCAGGGAGCCAACTTCTGGCACTATTGGACAGCAAAATATTTGGGAAAAGGAAGTTGTTATCCCAAGATATAAGGTTGAGCCACAATTAGTCAATTATCAACTGGAAAGCGGTGAGTCCACAATAAATATCCATACAGGCGAACCAGTAGATGTTACGGTAAGTGGAAAAAATGTTGGTAATGGAGAAGCATTATATGGCGGGATAGCCTTACAGGTTCGCCAAGCGTATACGGAAGATCAAGAAATGAGTGAAACGCACTCAGCTTATGGAGCCACAAGTGGAAAATCGGTATGGTGGAAAGGAGAAGCACTGGCAAATGATTATACCGCAGAATATTTACATATCGAACCAACCTGGGAAAATTGGGGAGCGAATTTAACCAAAACATTAAATGCCACACTTACTCCGAGAGAACCCGGTGAATATGAAGTATTTGCTAAAATGTATCTAGCAGATCCTGCCCAGACTGCATTTCGGGATCCTTCAGGGTCATCACCTAATACAGACCATCAAAATGAAGCAACAGTCAAAGTAGGAACAATTAAAGTAACTCCT
This sequence comes from Candidatus Neomarinimicrobiota bacterium, assembly GCA_021734025.1. NCBI lineage: Bacteria > Pseudomonadati > Fidelibacterota > Fidelibacterota bacterium. The sequence goes on along the minus strand of JAIPJS010000015.1, from coordinate 88,804 downwards.
CCGGAACCCCAACCTTCACTTATCAGCTATCAATTTGATAATGGCGAGTCAACCATTGACGCAAAAGTCGGCGAACCAATAAATATTACTGTTAAAGGTAAGAATATTGGGGAAGGTCAAGCGATGTATGGAGGGATGGCAGTCCAGGTGCGCAATGCTTTTTTGAAAGGCGCTGAGGTTACTGAGGCCCATACTGCAGTGGGCGCAAATCCAAATCAATCCGTTTGGTGGAAAGGACAAAAATTAGCAAACGAATATGTGGCTCAGTACCTCCATATCGAGCCAACCTGGGATAATTGGAGTGTGGGAGAGACAAAAACACTGAATGTTACCATAACACCCCAAAGAGGTGGACAGTATCCTGTATATACAAAGATGTATTTAGCTGATGAACTTCAAAATACGTTTGGAATTCCTACTGGGTCCTTGCCCAACACGGATCACCAGAACGAGGCAACTTACCAAATAGGTACAATTAATGTAGTGCCACCCGGAAATTTAATCCTACAAAAAGCCCCAACAGTAAAGAGTAAATTCTATGCGAATGGCACCACGTTAGTGCAGTATATAATCACCAATCAAGGGGAAACAGCACAAGATGTCTATATCTCTCCGTCAGTAAGTAATGGTTGGGAAGTTATCTCTGCAACAGACGATATAGGTACTAGTGCTACAATTTACTATCCTTACGACCATCCAAAATCAAATGGCACCCCCATTGTCACCAAATCTGGGGATCAGATCGAGCCGGAATATCCACTTATTGACTGGCAATATGATCAATGGACTCAAAATACTACCAAGACGTTTTCAGTATTATTAAAGAATACGGGATCCAATGAAAAAGAATTTTTTAATATACGATGGGCATGGAACGGATATACAAAGCCTCGCCCAAATGAAACGCTTGTCGGTATGGGGACAACCTTGGATCAACAAGGGCATCCCACATTTAGATTTGAGACGGACATAATTGCTCAGTCCGAGCACAAATTTAATATGCTTGCCTATCACAATGTTGGTACAAAAGGTGAAACTCCGTACTGGATTACTCCAGAGAAATTTCAAAAGCAAATGGAGTTTCTTTCAAAATATGGATTTAATACCGTTAGCCTAAATGATGTTTATTTGTATAAAATCGGGCAGGCACAATTACCGAGCAATTCAATTGTAATCACCTTTGATGATGGATATAAAAATTTCTATGAGAACGCTTATCCCGTTCTTAAGGAATTCAACTTTACTGCGACAAACTTTCTCATAACCGATTATATTGCAAGTGACGAAACTGGCCGGCGAACCAATGACTGGGATAGAGCTTATGAAGAGAGTTCGCTCAATAATGAGCATTTGATTTGGCCTGAAGTTTTAGAAATGTCACAGAACAATATTAGTTTTTATTCCCATTCAAGTACACATCCATCACTGCCTGCTCTTTCAAATTCAGCCCTCCCTTCGGAGATCGTAGAGTCAAAACTAAAAATCGAAAATGAATTAAGTACCGAATGTAATTTTTTCAGCTATCCTTATACTGAAAAAAATGAAAATGTAACAAATACTGTCAGAGCAGCAGGGTACGATGGTGCGGTTGATGTCAACGACAAAATTTTCAGTACGAATTCTTCTGATATGTTTACCATGGATAGATTAGGGGTGTTACGCAATTGGAGTTTGCTTGATTTTGCGGAACACATTTTACCGAATTTTCAGAGACCAGAGTTAACAGTGAGTGATGTACAATATTTTGATAGTAATGGAAATGAACGCACTACGTTTAGTCCTGGAGAGACAATTGAAGTCCTTGCTACAATTAAAAATCTTGGTGCCACGATAAATTCTGTGGTTTCTCTAAATATTGACAAGGATAAGGTAGATTCTACTTCGCCAATATATGATTCTCATACGGTCGTACCGAGCGAAGATCAGATGCTCGAATTTCCACAGGGGCAATCAAGGGAGGTTAGTTTCCAATGGACGATCCCTACAGATATAGAAACCGGGCAGATGTACACTGCAATAGGCCTACATGGTGAAAAATATGTGTTATGGTATGGGGGATTTGGATGGAGTGAGGGATTTTATATTAATACCGGAGAACACATGGTTATCCCAGAGGAGTGGATAGAACTTGGTACTTGGGAAGAAAATATTACGTTATTTAATAATAGTTATAATATCAGATATTTTCTGGGAGAATTATCAGGTTATAATGAATCGAATACCGTACAGGATATAATTCCAGTTGTGATTAAATCTTCCTCCAATGGTAATACAAATATAAATCCAATTATAACTGATTCGAAAGAATTAGATCAAGTTGTCTCCTTTATCCTTGATAAAAAATGGCGTCACGGATTTGATAAAGGGATCAGTGAAGATTTTTGGAAACAGTGGGAGGAAAATAGTAAAAAATTAAATGAGGCTTTTGATCCAAACGACCCAAAGATTGTTTCTGGAACACTCTTTGCAAGTAAATGTCTTTTTTCAATTGGAAGCACAATGCTTGTTCCGAGCTCTTTTTCGAGTATGACAAGTACAATTATTTCAAGTGGTGGGCTAATACTTTCTTTAGGTGGAAGTAGTTTGGAGTTTATTAATTCAGTTACTGCCTTGCCCCAAGGGAATCAGGTTTCTAGCGCAATGTCTGCAATAGGTTCTTTAGATCCTGATTATAAAAATGAACTTTCAAATGAAACAGAACGTCTATCGCATATTAGAAATGGGTTTGAAAATTTAAATCAGTACAGCGAGTCAATGCAAACCTTCATTCTTTTTCCCCTAGAAAGGTTTGAAGATTTTAAAGGTGCTTGGACAAATTTTAATGCGGGTATGGATCCTGTACTGGCCAATACTAGTTATGGGGAAATAGCACTAAGAAATGCGAACGATTATGTAAATGTTGCACTTATTAGCAGCGCCTTGGCTGTTGGTGAAAAATTAATATACCAGGACTGGAGTGATTTAGGTGCTGCAATTAATTGTTTGTGGCAAATAGCCAATTTAAACACTTCAGTGATGGAAGTATATGCAAACCAATTAAGTATTGATGCGAAATATCTGAATAATGCCTCAAACTTTTCTAATTTTGAAGATTATTTAGAAAGAATTTCTAAATATAACTTTAAAGCAATTAAATTTTACGAAGTATTTTTAGAATTATTATCAAATTTTCAATATTATGTTAATCAAATGAATGAGATGGGGCCTATTGGCAATCTCTCTATGACTAGGGAAAATATTGAATTTTGGGACGCATTATATGCCGAACAAAAACGGGAATACGGGAATTTGATTACTGACATAGCTGAGAGGCAAGCTGTTAAGAGACACATAAACGATTATTATCCCACTTTTACCGCGACGAACACAAATAGTATACCACAAGTTGATATAAAATTAGACTATATTTCAGAAAATGATGTACTAAATAATGGTATTGAAACCCATCAATATATTTTAAAACTAGGAAATTTTAGTAAAGGAGCCATCAATAATATTGATTTGAATTTTACTGATAATAATGAATTAATTGAAAACAAATTAATTGATGTTTTAGGAGTCGGGGAGAGTAAAAATATTGTTTTCAATTGGGTACCAACAAAAGGAAAGCATATTTTAAATTTCCAGACCGTATTATCAGAAGATGATAATCCTAATAACAATACCATTCAAAAAGAAGTTTACATCGCACCACCGCCTGCATTGCACACACCAAAAGTGATTAATGCAGACGGTGGAAAAGTTTTTACAATAAGATATTTTTCTGAAAATTCTCAGAAACCGGATGAAGGTAAGGTTTTACTCCATATTGACGGGAACATATTCTCGATGGAACCTGACAAAAATGATTATTCCTCTGACGTTATGTTTCAATCCAATGAAATTACTGTAGGTCCTGGGGTACATTATTACTTTTTTACAACAAGAGTTAACTCAAACGTATTGAGATACCCAGAAATTGGTGAAATGGAAATTAATGTTGAAGGAAACAATAATCTGGCTGAATTTGGAATCATTTCTCCTGAAATGGGATCAGCACACCGTGGCTTTCCCATCCATTTTCAATGGGAAAGTAATAATTCAAATTTAAGCGATATCAATTATTCTCTGATTTTATCAAAGGACCCCGAGTTTTCACAATCGACGGTATACTCTAATATGACCAAACCTGAATTTACAGTTGAGGAGGATTTATTGGAGGGTACCTATTATTGGCGTGTTAAAGCTGAGATAAAAGATGTTGAATTTATTTATAGTAGGCAAATCGGTCAATTTGCATGGCAGCCTTCGACTGAAATAACGCCTGAAATAACTTCCTTGACATTAGAAGGCCCAATTTTGCGTGATCCCATCAACATTCAAATTCAATACAACGATGAAAATAATGAGATTAATAAACTTCAGTTTGAGTATTCATTAGATAAAAAAACGTGGCAATTTATCGATTATTATGAAACACCTATGGATCATTATGAGTGGGTATCAAATTTAAACAGCCATCAAGTCTGGATAAGAGTGAGAGGTCTCGATAATAATAACTGGAGTACACCTTGGTTTACAAGCGAGTCCTATCACATGATTGATAATTCCAAGCCAGAAATAGTGCAAATTGACTTTATACCAAAATCTGTTACCGCTACAACAGAGTCAATTTCTGTAAAAGCTTCTATTCAGGATACGCTGAGTGGAATAAACTCTGATGGAGTGCTACTTCAATATGGTTTCCCAAGGGGAAGTTATAGTGATTATCTAAGTATGCAATTAAATGAAGACAATAATTGGGGAATTAAAATTAGTAAACCAGCGGATGGTTGGGATTTTAATGAAGATTATTTGTTTAGTTTTTTTATTAAGAGTAGTGATAATATAGGCAACACATTTGAAAGTAAAGAATATAAGTATATTCACTTAAATAGTAAGATTATCAATCTTTATACTGGTTGGAATATATTCTCGTCAGTCCTTGCACCTACTGATCTTGGTATACAAAATATCTTTTCCGAGGCTATTGAAAAAGGAGTACTTCAAAAAGTACAAGATGAAGCTGGAAATTCATTAGAATATCTACAGGAACCAATTAATTCATGGGAAAACGGCATCGGGGATTGGCAGGAAACTGAAGGGTATTATGCGAGGGTAAATGCGGACTACGATCTTTTAATAGAAGGGCAACAGATTGAATTGCCAATTACGATTCCGTTAACATCTGGATGGAATATAATTAGTTATCCTTTAGTTAAAACTTTCGTTGATGCATTGGGAAAAGTTCAGCCTCTTATTGACGAAGGTACCCTAATAAAAGTTCAAGATGAGACGGGAAATGCCATTGAATATATCCCTGCAATAGATCAATGGATAAATGATATAGGGACTATGGCATCTGGAGAGGGGTATTACCTCAAAGTCTCTCAAAATACTAGTCTGAATCTATATACAATAGATCGTAGTGTTGGAACTTTTGCCACTACTACGCAAACTGAATCTTTTAATAAATCACCAAAACATTTTATACCAATTGATTTCGTTGGTAATCCATATCATCCGATGAATATTTACATAACTAATTTGGACCTGGCAGGATACCAATATTCAGAGGGTGACGAAATAGCAGTATTTGATGGAAATACCTGCCTTGCGGCAAGTGTAATTGATCCAGAAAATCTACCAGTTTCACTAATCTGTCCAATGGATGACCCTGCCACCAAAAATGTGGATGGTTTTGTTGTCCAAAATGGAATTAATCTCAAAATATGGAATCAGCAGTCTCAGCAATCATTTGAAGTCAATGCGGAGGAAATAAATATCCAAAAAGGAGAGGCAAAATTCTCTCCACGTTCATCCCTAGTCGTGGGATTCTCCCCAGTAACTGGAGTTACAGAGTTATACGATCGAGGAATCCCGACGGAGGTGGAGTTATCGCAGAATTTTCCGAACCCATTTAATCCGGTAACTACGATTCGGTTTGCACTTCCGAAACAAGAGCAGGCCACACTTGCTATATACAATCTCCGGGGAAAGAGGATAAAAACTCTTATTGACCAAGAATTACCTGCCGGGTACCACCAGATTGAGTGGAATGGTACCAATCAGCTCTCCCAGCCCGTTGCTTCAGGAATTTATATATATACTCTGCGTACTGAATCAACGACGTATATAATGAAATTAGCTCTTATTCGATAATACATTCACAGGGAGAAAATCATGATGAAATTTAGAATATCTTTGGTCATTCTTTGCCTCATTATTTATCCAATTTATGGTTTCAGTCAGAATTATTTCCAAGTGGTATACTCTGGAAATCCTTACCTGGCGATGAATATTTATGTAACTAGCGCCACAATCGACGGAATACCGCTGGAGGCTGGCGATGAAGTCGGCATTTTCGACGGGGAATATTGTGTCGGAATGGCACAATTGGCCGAACCTATTTCTGATTACCTATCTGTAAAGGCCGCAACGGATGATCCAAACACAACAGAAATAGATGGATTTACTCCGGGAAATCAGATCCAGTTTCGCATTTGGGACCAAAGTGAAGGCAAAGAGTACTTAAAAGTTGTTTCCACCTTAAGCTCAGGAAGTGAAACGTTTCAGTCCCAGGGAACTGGAGTTGTTAGCATCGCGGCAAAACCATTAACACTCGTGGCGGCATTTTCCGCCACTCCTGTATCGGGCAATGCACCGTTAGAAGTACAATTTACCGATGAAAGTACCGCATCTGAGACACAAATAACTCAATGGAAATGGGATCTTAATGATGACGGTGTAATCGATGGGACGGAACAAAATCCTGGTTGGACTTATACAGCCCCAGGTACATACTCCGTAAAACTAATTGTCTCCGATGGCACAATTTCGGACACCCTTCTTATTAACAATTATATTACAGTGACAGAGCCTCCTGAGCCAGGAGTCATATATGCTGAAGACTTTTCTTCTGATCCCAATTTCACTACTGAGTACACAACAAAGTCTGGCGAATACTTTGAGTGGGATTCCGTCAATGAAATCTATAAAATCAGAATACTTGATGAGCATCAAGTATTAAAATATGTGTATACCCCAAAATTTAAATTAGTTGATGCTGGAGATTTCGAATTTCAAATTGACCTAAAATTAGTTGAAACGTCGTATGGTATGCCAATTGGCCTGCGTCTTTTTCATACGGATCTATCAGATCTTTCTAAGACATGGGCAATCTTTCATAAGGGTTCCCATGATCCTGATATCAAGATTGGAGATGGGAGTGGTAATGCTTATTCCACTAATAATGTTATGCAGGGGAACTGGTATAGAATTAAAGTTATTTATGACGACAAATCAGGGACAGCCAACTTGACTATAATCGATCTTGTCAGTGATGAAGTGTTTTTCAAAGAGGACAATGTCCCTTTTAATCCTGCTAATTTTAGCCAGATCGCGCTAGGGTGGAATACCTTATGGGCGGAAGGCTCAGTTGGAGAGATGCATTATGATAATATTATTATTAAACGCCCCGGCATGGTTGTGGAGTCTATACAACCCGAACCACATACAGGAAATATTCCAACAACCACCGATATTGAAATAAATTTTTCCCATCCTGTCGATGCTAGTACACTCATGTCTGAAAATTTAATAGTAACCGGGAAATATACTGGAATCTATCATGGTGTGATGAATTTGGTGAATAATGGAAGTACAGTAGTATATACTCCTAATTCGCCATTTAAAGTTGGAGAACGTATCTCTGTATTAGTGTCAGATAATATTTATTCGGCTAACGGAGAGCAATTATCGCGTCCAATACACAGTAGTTTTACGGTTCACACTACCAGTGGTGACGGGGTTTTCTCCGGGCGTTATGATTTATCAACCGGTATGGACGTGATTTCAGTAAAAACGGCTGATTTGAATAAGGACCAAACATTAGATCTGGCTGTAATCCATCAAAAATCTGATTCTCTTTCCATCTATTTGGGCTCGGGGAGCGGCAATTTTATACTGCATTCAAGATTGCCTTTGTTGGTTAAGCCTTCTGATTTGATAATAAATGATTTCGACCAAGATAATTATTTGGATATTGCTGTATCCCATTACACTGGTAACGTTGATAATATGGTGTCAGTATATTTTGGTGTAAGAGAAGGACACTTTAATGAACGTGTTGATGTGAATACGGGCTCCCCAATGATGCGATTGCAGTCCGGCGACATTAATCTTGACGGATATCCGGATATAGCTGTAGCTAATACAGAAGGATATGTTACTCTACTTCAAAACCAAAAAGGCCGAAGCTTTATTACCTCAATCCTTGATGAAGTGTATAATGCCTTTCCCAATTCTATTGATCTTGCAGACCACAACAATGATGGTTTTCTCGATCTATCCGTAGGATATAAGGATCGAAATGACATGTCACTCTTTCTTGGTAACGGAGATGGTTCCTTTCAATCTATGAGTGATCTTGGATATAGCGTAGGATGTTATACTCATGTTTTGGATGACTTTGATGGAGATGACCTGGTTGATTTAGTGACAGGTGGGCGGGGTAATGAAGTAAATTCCTTTAAGGGGAATGGTGATGGCACTTTTACCAAATCGGGAACATTAACTCTGTCAGATTGGGCATACACTCTATACCCCGGCGACATAGATAGTGATGGCGATATGGATATTGTTGTTACGGAATATCGTGGGAACCGTGTCCTCTCATTGATGAATACAGGTGGTTTTTCATTTCAAATAGAAATTATTAGTCAAAGTGAACTTGTGGGGCCAATCAAAATGGATGGAGGAGATCTTAATAAGGACGGTAGTCTTGATTTAATTATTCCTAATCAAGGTAGCGACTATCTCTCGGTCTTCTTTGGTAAAAAACCAAGTCCCCCAATTGGATATTATCCTTTTAACGGTAACGCTGAGGATGCCAGTGGCAACGACAACGATGGCGATGTTAATGGGCCTGTTTTAACTACAGACAGGTTTGGCAATAATGATAGTGCCTACTGGTTTGATGGCAATAATGACTATATTGTGACAACTGATGGCAATGGGATATTAAATGAGCCTTTGAATAAAATAACAGTCAGTGCATGGATACACCCCGAATCTTATAATACCGGATATATTTATCGAAGTACGAGTCAAGATGGAATATTTCATTTGAATACTCGTGATACAGGATTAATAGAGTGTGTATTTGCTTTGAGTAATGGGGAAAAGAGTGTTTCAAGTAATTTTTCCTTAAACAAATGGTACCATGTCGTGGGACAGTGGGACGGGAACAAACTTTCTCTGTATGTGAATGGGGAAATAGTAGATTCTTCAACTGCAATAGGAGCACTTTCAACCCAATCAGTCGGTAATTCTATTGGAGCAAACTCTGATGGTTCACTTTCATTCCACGGTAAAATTGATGAGGTCCGATTATTTGACCGGGTACTCACAACGAACGAGTTGAATGAGCTGTATACACCTTCCACTACTATTCAGATTTCAATCGATAGTATGGAAACACGACAGGGAGATACTCTTTCATTACCAATTAGAGTATTATCCCCACAATCTCCAAAATTTAGTACAATTGAGTTTTTCTTGGATGGGTATCAGTCGGGTTTAAAATTCATCGGCATTGATACAGCTAATACATTGACCGGAAAGAGTAAATGGAGTTATGTAATTCATGAAACAAATAAATTAGCTATTTCTTGGATATATGGAGCGACCCCTATTGAGACAAATGGTGTCTTTGCTAAATTGCAATTTGTAGCAACCGGTCAACCATGTGAATTGTATCCCGTAATTTTAGATTCAGTAATGTTTGATACTGGACTGATTAGTGTAAAGTTGGAGAGTGGCGGTGTATATATCACGCCCCTTCCGGATTTTGGAGATGTCGACGGGAATGGTAGAATTCAAGCAGATGACACGGCATTAATCTTAGAGCACGTAATTGGTTTAAATTCTCTAGTTTGCCAGGACTCTGCAAATGCTGAGGTGACCCTTGACCACACGATTTCAGCTCTTGATGCTTCGCTAGTTGCCCAGTATCGGATAGGCAATATCGAAAATTTGCCTTACGATTCAACAGAACTGAGTATTGAAGGGCAAGGGACAGTTTCATTGCAGGATCAAGGGATCGTGAGAGGTACGCCGATTGAGGTTCCAATTTATCTCCAAAATGGGATTAATATTTTTTCGTTTGAAACCGAAATGGAGTATGATCCAGCATTTCTTGAATTAAATGGATTTGAACTGTCGAATCAAACAGCAGGCTTTTCTTATGAATTCAATAATACTAATGGAATATTGAAAATTGCCGGTGCAGGAAAAGAACCAACGGGAACAACAGGCTCTATTGGAGCCATGCAATTTGTGGTATCCCCGAATCCTCCGAGCACCCAAACTGAAATTGTATTAAATTGGGTGCGTATTAATGAAAACCCGATTAAAATGGATATCTCACACGCAACTTTAGATGTTATTACTGGAATTTTGGATAATTCACTACCCACTGAGTTTGTATTATTTCAGAACCACCCCAATCCCTTCAATCCAAGTACCACATTTAGGTATGGCCTGCCTGAAGAGGCTTCTGTGAGGTTACTTGTTTATGATTTGATGGGCCGAAAGGTTCGAACATTAGTGGCAAAAGAGCAGGATGCGGGGTGGTATGAGATAGAGTGGAATGGAACTAACGACTTAGGGAATGAGGTTAGTTCTGGCGTTTATTTTTATTTTCTGGAATCAGGGGATTTTGTAGATAATAAGAAGATGGTGTATATGAAATAAACTAAGCTGCTCTGATAAAAGTAAGGTGCAGCAAAGCTTTGTCCTGCATCGGAACGTGCTTTTCTTTACTAAATTACTGCCGGTATATTTATTGTAATGATTCCATCTAAAACTGGAGGGCATATACCAAAAAGAGAGGTGCTAAAATGTATTTCGTGCTAATCTATCCCTTTCAGGTGTAAAGACATTTCCAATGAAATTGTGTAAAACTGACTTGTACACAGAAGTTTTAGAACAGTACGATTTATATGATTGAAGAATATTATGGCATTGGATATGGTTGATTATTACAGGCCATTATTACCATTTAAAAGTTGACATCTCTGGGTAAATAATCCAACTTATTAAAAGTTTTACCTATTTCAGCAAATAGCCGTTTATAATATAGATTCTCTTAGGGTGTTCGTTAAAGTTTAGAGAGGAACGGTACTGGCCGGAACTGTCAATCATCTGGCTGAGGTCACTATGAGTGAAATTATTGCGAATGTGTACGGGGTGATTTCGTTGTATGTAAATTTCCGTATAACAAAATCTATATGTTTTGATGGATAACCCGAAGGATCTCATTTGTACAGTTTTTATTCGATTGAGACACTTGATTTTCAGTAAACGCTTAAGATGGTCTATATGCAATAAACGAATCAAAAACACACACTGACTACCTGGATTAACAAGGCAGATTCTTTAAGATAGAATACTTCGGATTTGATGGACATAATCCCATTGCCTTTACTTCCTATTTATTTTCATGCTTAAAACGAGCGTGCTACAAAGGAGGTCCTATGTTTACCCGAATCCAAATCGCTATTATCCGAATCAGTATATTGCTTTTCATATCCTGGAGTTTTGTTGTGACCGCCAAATTACCAGAGGAAGTGGTAGATAATAAGGGGGAAAGATATACTCAGGCATTTATCAATCAAGGGGTAGACAATCAATTTGAAATTATTGACATTGGTTCTGCCCAGAGTATTGCACAGGACAGTAATACCACATTGATTGGGCGTTGGGCCGGGGGACCATGTATGGCAGTATCCAATCGGGGAAATACTGCCTATTATGGGAATGGAGGTTATCTTGAGATAGTGGATTTTTCTGATCCTATTAATCCAATTAATATTGGACGTGTGGCCATGCCGTCAATAATCCAAGGTATAAAATTAGTTGGTAATTATGCTTATATTGCAAACGGTGATTTTGGTGTAAGAGTAATCAATATTTCCGATCCCTCAAACCCATTCGAGGAAAGTGCATACAATACTGATGGATTTGCATCAAACATATCTATCGATGGAAATATAGCATTTTTAGCTGATGGTGATGTCGGGATGCACATAATTGATATATCAGATCCTGCGAATTTAAAAGAAGTTGGATTCTATGACACAGATGGGTTTGCCTACGATATCGGTGTAAGTGGCGACTACGCATATATTGCCGATGGTGATGCAGGTTTGTGTGTACTTGACATAAGTGATTATTCTAATCTATTCGAAGTCAGTCATCTCAATACGAATGGTGAAACTGTTGGATTATCAATCAATGATAATTTGGTTTTCTTAGCTGACTATGATGAGGGTATGCAGGTTATAGATAAATCTGATCCAATGGAAATTGCTAGGGTTGGTCTATTTTCTGAAAAATATATAATTGATGTGGAATTTAAGGACGGGAAGGTGTATGCAGCCGCGCTCAATGGTTTATGTCTAATTGATGTTAATGAACCGAGCTCTCCTAAAGAAATAGGTTATTACGATACGTGGGGAAACCCACAGGCGGTAGCAATTAATGGAGACAGTGTTTTCATCGCGGATAGATCAAAAGGTTTATGGTTGTTTACAACATTCAATAATAGCATTAGGAAAATCAATAATGTGCAAACAGGATGGAAGGCAAGGGCTGTTTCTGTTAACGATGGATTTATTTATATAGCAGAAGAGTCCGCTGGATTATGGGTAATAGATGAGGATGTGCCAGAAGAGCCCAATGAGGTGAGTATCTTTGAAACTGATGGCTCAGCATTAAGTGCGGCCGCCAGTGATAGTTTTGCTTATTTGGCCTGCGGCTCGGATGAGTTTAGAGTTATAAACATAAGCGATCCAGTCAATATAAGTAATAGTTATTACTATAGGGGGAGTTTTCCTACAAAAGTAAGACTAGAGGGTAAATATGCCTACGTAGTAGATGACGGATTACAAATATTTGATATAAGTGCTCCAAACCGAATTAATCGGTTGGGTTCTTTTACAACAAAATCATTCGAAAGTGTTTGTGCCAAGGGGAATATGGCGTATGGGATAAATAAATATGCTGATTTAACACTAATCAATGTGAGTGATCCTAACAATCCAATAGAATCGGGCTTTCTTGAGATTGGTGGTTATGCAACTGATATAGATTATTATAGGGGATTTGTCTATATATCAAACAAATCAAATGGTATAAGAATTATTGATGTGAGCGAAGAGAGTAATCCGGTAGAAGTGAACCTTCTGGACACTAAAGGATCTGCTGAGAGTGTTAGGGTGCTTGATGGGTATGCATATGTGGCCGATGGTGGTGCCGGTTTAAGTATTTATGAGGTAATTGATCCTCTGAATCCGGTATTAGTTGGTTATTATGAAACAGTGGGTGCAGCTTTAGATATTTCAGTTAAAAAAAACTACAATTATATAGCAAAGGGATATAAGGGTTTATCAATTATTCGTAACGATGGATATACAGAACCAACTAAGGATCCGATAAAAATATGGACTAAAGATTGCAGCGCAATGACACAAGATACCATTTTTATTCCAGTAAAGATTAAAATCCCGGAAGGAATTAAAATCACAGATGTATCCATGTTGGTTTCAAGTTTTAACGATGGACTTAAATTTGTAAACATTGATACCACCTCTACATTAACTGGTTATGCAAACTGGAATTTTGAATCACTCTTAACAGACACATTATTTACTAAATGGAGCACTGGTACAGAAGCTATAGGGGAAAGTGGCGTTTTTACTAAACTGGTATTTAAAGTAACTGGCAAGCCAGGTACTTTTATACCGGTAACTATAAACTCAGCAACATTCGATAGCGGTGAAGATTCCATCTTGATTTCCAATGGCGGTGTTTGGGTCTATACCCCTGGTGACGTAGATAATAACCAGAATATTCAGGCTTTTGATGCCGCATTAATACTGAAAAACCTCGTCGGTCTAACTTCATTTAATCATGGTGACTCTGCTGCAGCGGATGTCACCCAAGATCATTCAATCTCAGCATTCGATGCCTCCGTCCTCCTTCAATACGGGGTCGGCCTGGTGGATTCGTTACCGTATGACACTGCTGACCAGCAGCTCCTGGCCAACGGGAATATTACGCTGAGCGACCAATCCATCGCACCGGGGGCGACCATCTCTGTTCCGATCACCGTGGAAAATGGCGCAAATCTGCTGGGGGTGGAGGCAACCTTCGAATACAATCCAGCTCAGCTGGAATACACCGGCGTCCGGTGGGATAAAAGTTTTGAATGGAATCTTCACGAGGTGCGAGATAATGAAGGGCGGATCTCAATTACCGCGGCTAGCATTGAAGCAAATGCGGCTTCAGGGGAAATCGCTCAGCTTCAATTCAAGGTCAGGGCGGATTTCTCAACAGATAAAAGTATTGTCTCTCTCAAACGTCTCCGGCTCAACGAAAACCCGGTACAGGCCGATGTGGCGACCGCGACGCTCTCCAGTACCACCGGCGTAACTGATGAGTCCGCAATCCCGGACACCTACGTCCTGCACCAGAATCATCCCAATCCCTTTAACCCGGTAACAACTATTCGTTACGGGTTGCCGAAAGAAACGCATATCACTCTTACAATCTATGATCTCATGGGCCATCAAGTGGCCATGTTAGTAAATGCCCAGCAACAAGCCGGGTGGTATACCGTGCAGTGGGATGGATTAAATCGGGTTGGTATATCAGTGAGCACAGGAGTGTATATTTATCGAATCGAGGCGTCGGATTTTCAGGCAACCCAAAAAATGGTATATATGAAATAAACAGAACAGAAACACAAACTGACAACCTGTATGAACGTGACAAAACCTTCAAAATAGAATGTTTAGAAATATCAACACCATTCCTAATGCCCGTTCTATTTATTTGCATACTTGAACTGCATGTACTATAAAGGAGACTCTATGTTTACCCGATCCAAAACCACCATTATTCTACTACTTTCCCTTTGCTGGAGTTTTGCTGTAACCGCCCAACTGGCGCAGGAATTAACACCTATTGATGTTGACCAATACCGCCAAACAAATGTTCTGCCTGACCTGCCACCACGTAGTGTTACAGGGCACCCAGCATTCTCCGAGAGTACAATTCAAGATAACAACACCACCCTGATCGGCCGGTGGGCGAATGGGCCATGTAATGCAGTTGCATCCCGAGGGGATACTGTCTATTTGGGGAACGGGGCGTATTTAGAGATAGTTGACTTTACCGCGCAGAATAATCCTGTCAGGTTGGGGAAGGTACTCCTACCAAACATCCCAATTAACATCATAGTGATTGGAGATTATGCGTACGTCGCAGATGGGAGAGGCGGGCTCCATATTTACGATATTTCTAATCCTATAGACCTAAAACTAATAAGTGCAATTAATTCTCAGGGCTCGACCAATGGGGTCGTCGTCAATGAAAATATCGCCTATATCGCTGACGGTTCTGCCGGTATCCGAATAATCGATGTATCCAATCCAAGCAATCCAGAAGAATTAGCTAAATTTGATTTAGATGGCAGTGCCGAAAAAGTTGCAATTGATGGAAATAGGCTTTATGTAGCAGCTGGTAGTGCCGGATTGCGTATAATCGATGTATCAGAGTTTGACAAATTATATGAGTTAGGAGCATTAAATACCGATGATTCAGCAGTGGATATCCAAGTTCAGGATGAAATTGCTTATGTGGCAGATTACAAAGAAGGACTCAAAATAATTGATGTGGGTGACCCCACGAATCCGGTTGAATTAAGTGATTGGAGTCCTTGGGGTAACAGTGAGATTTACGGTATCACTAAACAAGGGGACTATTTATATGTAGTTGGCGGAAGTGATGGAATACGCATTTTAAATGTTTCAAACCCTAGTAACCCATCACAAGTGGGCATTACTTGGGGAGGGGCCGGTGTTTGGCAGCGGATTGCAATCCATGATACAATCGCTTATGCCGCAGTTGGAAGAGCTGGCCTAAAAGTGATTGATGTTTCTATACTGAATAGCCCGAGAATCTCATATACCTATGAGACTGGTGATGAAACAAATGATATCGCCATTGATAATAATTATGCATATGTGTCCAATGGGGGAGGAGGCCTGCGTATTCTTGATATATCGCGCCTCGATTCACCAGTGGAAGTTGGCCGGTATAAATTCAGTTATGCTAGAGGAGTAGTAGCTGAAAATGGAGTCGTTTATGTATTGGATAGATTAAAAGGGCTCTGTATACTTGACGCTTCCGATCCGAGCAATCCCAAAGAGTTAAGTGTAATGGATACAGAAGGTTCTCCCTATGGTATCACCATCAAGGGTGACATAGCGTATATAGCTGATCACCTGACAGGGCTGTTCATAATAGATGTTTCCAATCCAGCCGATCCTATCCTCATAAATTCTTATGATCCTATTGGGTATCCTGTTAGCATTGAAGTAAGGGGGCAGTTTGCATATGTTGGGACGTCGGGTAATGGCCTCCGGATTATCGATATCACTGATCCCGCTAACCCCACTGAAACGGGCTATCCAGACAGAGCCGCTGATTTAGCAATAATGTCCCATTTTTTATTTATGGCTGATTATAGTGACGGGCTTCGCATTCTTGATATTACAAATCCAACAAATCCAAAAGAAATCGGTTCATTTAATACAGGAGGGTCTGCCCGAGGCGTGGCAATTGAAGACAAGTATGCCTATATAGCAGATGATAATGCCGGACTTCGTATTATTGATGTGACGAGACCAGATAGTCTATATGAAATAGGATTTTTCCAAACTGCTGGAAACGCCAGTAAAGTGTTAGTCAATAAAGGTATCGCTTTTCTTGCAGATGGCACTGATGGGGTATATATCATTCAGAATTTGTTATGGACACCCCCACCGCCAATAGAGGTCCTCGTAGGTGAAACTACGGGGTATCCCCGTGATACAGTTACAATTCCAATACATTTTGTATTACCACCTGACTCGACGTACAATTCTATCGAATTGGTGATATCCGAATTCCAAAACGGTTTGAACTTTATAGATATTGATACCACCAACACCATCACCGGGGAGGCTGGCTGGGCATACGTCTTTAACGAGACTGACAGCCTAATTCTAAATTGGTCGGCGGGCGCTGAAGCTATTAGCGATAGTGGGGTGTATGCACGACTCCAGTTTGAAGTTATTGGAGAACCAGACACTTTTGTCCCTGTCACCATCAAATCAGCGGTATTTAATACTGGCGAAGATACTGTTGTTATCAGAAATGGAGGAATATGGATTAAAAAACCCATCCTATATGGCGATGTGAATGCAGACAATCAAGTCACTGAAGCCGATGTTCGGTATCTGCTTGAGATGTTGGTAGGGAGTCATCCAATAACTGATATTGACTCCACGGTCGCAGATGTGAGTAACGATGGGACGTTTACCAGTATGGATGCATCGCTTATCATGCAATATCTCTCAGGGGAGATGGAGGGATTACCTTACAGGCCCGATGAGAGCGAATTTGCAGCGACTGGACAGGTATCCCTCGCCAGCGATACCGTGGTCTCTGAATCTGATTTCATGTTACCCGTGTACCTGAAGAATCCCGAAAATATCTACGCTTTTTCCGGTATGATCGACTATGAACCCAGCCAATTGACGTTTCAGGATTCTGTTAACTGGACTTTCGATTCTAATCTGGGAATTACTGCGATCAATCAGGATAAGAAGTCTGGTTCGCTCGTGGTCGCCGTAGCGATGGAAGTACCACTGGGACAGGCTTCTTTACTTGGCAATATACGTTTCTACTTTCATGAACTTACTGAAGATACGGCAACCCACGTAACCATTCCCCAATGGCAGTGGAATGAAGATACAATACAAACTACCGTGTCAATGGCATTAATCTATCCACAACCTGTTGGAGTGATGGATGAAACGACAATCCCAGACAAATATACCCTCCAACAAAACTATCCCAACCCATTTAATCCCACAACTACACTCAGATATGGATTACCTCAAAATGCTTATGTTCAATTTATCATATATGATCTCGCTGGAAGGAAAGTAAAGATGCTCGTTCAAGAACAGCAATCTGCTGGATGGTACCAAGTCCAATGGAACGGCACTAACGACTTAGGCCAATCTGTCAGTACCGGAGTCTACTTTTACCGTTTGGAGGTTGGGGACTTTGTGGATGTGAAGAAGGTGGTTTATATGAAGTAAATTTGAACTACAGAAATATATACATATGATAATTTAGGTATTGTATGTGTTGAATTTAAAATGTTAAATTTAATTATTAGAGTTTTATAGGCAATACATGAGCCTCTGGTGTTCTACCCTGCCTATTCCTGAGAAATAATGGACGACAAGCCTTCTTAGTTTCATAAAATACGTAAAAACTTTGTTCAGATTACAATTGTATGGAGGTGTGACATGGTAAAAGTCCGTTATCTCGTATTCCTTCTAATATTGTTTCCTATCTGTACATTAGGGGATTGGTCCGTAAATGAGGTTAAACACCTTGGCCCAATTTCCGGAAATACTGTTGTGCCGAGACAAATTACGTTAGACACGTCCAGGAATTACCTGTTTTCTTTGAGCCGTTTAAACAGCCAAGTATCTGTTATTGATTTAGATATCAATAGCGTTATTCAGACAATTCCCTTCCCCGGATTTGATGGGCTGTATAACCCCTATAGCTCACTATTTTATTCGTATTTTGACCAGGTATTATATATCAAAGGAACGGAAAAAATTTATCTGGTTAATGGGATTGATCTTGCTTTACAAGATTCTATTCAATTAGATGCAGGAAGTTATAGCCACGATGGAATGCTATATGATGAAATTAATCAAACATTGGTAATAGCCCGGAGAAATCGAGATACCGCTTCGTATTCCTTCTTGCGGTATTCATTAGAAACGCACAGCATGATCAATACAATTATATTCCCCTATCCGGATATTCAAAGGTGGCTCAAAAATACATTTAAATATGGACTCCATGATCCGTCCACGGCAGAATACTATATTTATGATTCAATATTTAGTGATACGCAAAAAAAGATTTACGTGTATAATATTTTGACTAATACGATTACAGATACGTTGTATCCTCCGCAGGAAACCCAGCATATCTTCTATCTCCCTGAGTTGGATATTTTCGTATTTTCAGAGATTGAAGAAATGGGGCAACCTGGGTACCTCCGATATTTTGATGTGGAAACCAAACAGATAGTCGGGTCAACATATATTCAGGATCCTACTTGGAGGAATCCTTTTTGGGTTTATTATGATTCATATGCGAACGATATATATGTGTCATTTGAACGCCAGATGATTCAAATATCCATGGACACCTATGAAATTGTACAATTGTTACGGGCCCCCGGGGCGTTAAGAATTGATGCATCAAACAGAAAGATATATGCAAGAGATGCAACGTTATCAGGGCTGCATCCCGGGACCATTCACTCGATTGATTTAAATACATTTGAATATACCAAACCAATTGTACTCGGTGCAGTCCCTTCTGATATGCTCATAATTGAAAAGACGAATAAGCTGTTATTGAGTGAACAGTCTCAAGGGCGGATTATGCAACTCGACGGCAATTCAGTAAATATTGAGAAGGAACTCAAGGTTGGGTTTTCTCCTCGGATGATGGCCCTTGATACCACCACGAACTATTTATATGTGGCAAATTGGGAAGAGGAAGTTAGTGATGAAGGATGGTTTAATGGTTGGGGGATTACAGTGGTTGACCTGAATACCTGGACTCAAATCCATAAAATCATTTTTGAATATCCAAAATTGGTTCATCCCATGGATTTAAAAGTAAATTATAATACCCGGGAATTATGGGTTGTGAATCGAAGTAATACTAATCCTATTACCATAATAGACTTGGATACCTGGGAATACGTTTACAATGTTGACACCGGAGGTTATCCGGGCTTTATAGAAATTAACCAAGAAAGCAATATTGCCTATCAAACTGGACACAAAACGTATGCAATTCGAGGGGATGATTATAGTATTATTAAAGAGATATCTACCTTTGATGCACTTAATATTGGAATAAATTATCAGACAAATAAGATGTATTTAAATGGGGTGTGTGACGGATTACATATTGTTGATTTAAATACATTTACTGTCTTTAAAGAGCTTAAACTGGGCTTTTGGGGAAATTGTAGTTACCAGAAACAGAAGAACATATATGTTGATGAAGAACATAATTTAGTCTTTGTTACAAAACATTACGGTTCAGATAAACTTTTTGTTATCGACGGAGAAACCGATGAAGTTACGGAAGAAGTTCCTGTGGGATATGGAGCCTGGAATGTACAATTAAACCCCAGAACTATGAACCTCTATGTCCTCAATGAGCTGGATGGTACCATTAGTGTGTTAACCAACCCTGACTATCCCGGGTACAACGCTCCCTCTCCCCCTATGGAAACTGAAATAGTCCCTGGCGATAACCAACTCTCTTTGCAATGGACGGTCGTTGAAGAAGCCACGAATGGATATAACCTGTATCGTTCTCGTACTCAGGGGGGACAGTATGTAAAAATAAATTCCTCCGCTATTCAGGATACCTTCTATACGGACCTTAATCTGACGAATAATGAGCAATATTATTACCGTGTTGCCAGTGTAGGGAAGTATTATATTGAAGGAGAAAAATCGATACCACAATCGGCTATTCCGATTGAATTACCTGATTTCACATTCCGAACCCCGGCGAATCAAAAAACGCTCATGGTCGGAGATACAGTCACCTATCCTTTCGATATTTTGCCGGAATCTCAGTTTGTTTCGGACATAACATTCACTGTAATAAATGCACCAGAGGGGATATCAGTTCTTTGCGATCCGAATCCTTTAAAGAGAGAACAGACGATGGAAATGAAGGTTTGGGCCACCAATACCATTGAGCCAGCCACATATGAATTTGAAGTGTGGGCCCAGGGTGGGGGACAAACTCATGTAGTAGCACTCTCGGTAGTCATTTTGGACGAGGGCAATATTACTATCAATACTGATCCAGTGAATCCTTATGTGAATGAAGCACTGGTCGTATTCGGTGAGATAAATCCCCGATTTAGTGATCATGCAACGCTCCATCTGTGGAATCCTAATGGAACTCATCACGAAAATGATGTGCCTATCGATTTTTCTGGAAATTACCTTTACGAATTTCAACCGGCTGAACAAGGGCAATGGAAGGTGATGACACAAATTGCGGGCACAACGAGTGATACGTTGGATGTTTTGGTCACAAAGGCTCCGACCCAAGTGAATTGCACCGTTGGTGTACTTGATTCTGTTGCTGGAGGGTGGCAGGCGACAATCAAAGGCCGCATCTTTCCCCCGCCCGGGATCACGTCTGGGGCGGTATCCATTGCCTTTCAAGATAACTCCCTGGATTCCTTGCAAGTTGTGGTAAATGAAGAAGGATATTTTGGATATAGTTATGTATTCCCCGAAAAAGGAAAGTGGTCAATCACAGCATCTTGGCCAGGAAATGAAGCCTTTATAGGAGCAGAAAGTACACCAACAATTGTTCCCGTTGGGTATGACGTTGGACGAGCGATAGTGATACGAGGGAGTAGTCCAGAAGCCAGTGGTGAACGTATTGCTGCGTATGATTCATTAACACAATTTGCTTATCGTGTTTTACGTCAACGGAGATTTACGGATGATCTGATCTATCTCATCCATCCGGACGAATCGTTTGATGTGGATAACGATGGAGTAAATGCCGACGTCGACACAACCCCCTCAGTGTCAGCAATTGAGCACGCAATCACCGAATGGGCGAACCCCGCCTTGAATGATAGTATCGGATTGACACTCTATCTCCTTGGAGACGTAATATCGGGTAGATTTCAACTTTCTGAGACGGAAGAAATGACGGCAACACAGTTAGGTGAATGGTTAAGAACAATCACAACCAGGGATAGCACTATTTATATGACAGTGATTGTGGAATCTTCAAACGCTTGGGGATTATACCCTGAAACATTACCGAATACTATCACATTTATTTCGGCAACTGATACAACGAATAATAGTCTAGGCGATGCAGGGGACTTGTCATTTAGTCGGTTCTTTTGGAATGGGATTTTTGAGGGGCAATCGATTGGTTCAGCGTTTTTAACAACCCATGATATCATCATCGATATGCCTGAGGTGTTTCAGACCCAATTTCCGCAATTAGAACACTCTGGCAATGGAATACCCAATGAAGAAACAGATTTTACTTCCTCCCAGCAACTCTTTATTGGTGGAACTGAATCTCTGGGAAGTTTTGCACCTTCAGTCCTTGGAAGTGGTGTATCAGAAGGGGAAGGGGGATTGACCAAGTATACGAGTGCTGATAATAGGTTCCTCACCAAATTATCACGGGCAAATGATTATGGTATCCGGTTATGGAGTAGATTTGAAGACGAAACGACTGAAAATTTGACTGGGAAGGTATTATTAATAAATCCGACTGGCGAGCACACTGTACATGTATTAGAGTTTAACGCTCAATCCGGCCGACATGAGTATTTTCAGTCTCATTTTACAGCAACAGGGAAATATACGGGATATCTGTATGCTAGAGATGAATGGGGGCGAATCTCCACTCCCCTCCGGCGAACATTTTTTCTTGCTGATACTCATTTAACAGATATTAACCCTAACCGAAATATTCCATCCCGGTTTACATTGCGTCAGAACTATCCCAATCCGTTCAACGGGAAAACCACAATCCAGTACGAATTGCCTGAAGCAAGTCAAGTCAGTATATCCATTTATAATATCAGAGGGCAAAGGATTTACACGATCCACCATGAATTACAACAACCGGGGTATTATACATTTAATTGGAATGGCACCAACCATAGAGGAGTGAAAGTCAGTTCAGGCGCCTATTTTTACAGGCTTGAAACCGGAGACTTTGTGGATGTGAAGAAGATGGTGTATATGAAGTAAAAAAATATTGACAAAATAAAATATGCCAACGGTAGTACCTAACAGAGCAAATTAGGTACCCCTTTTTACTTGGCTGGGTAACCTGGACCATCGAGTTTCTTTGTGGGGTGGGGGTATTCAGCGGAATCGTCGACGATGGGAAATTCGGATGGAATCAAAGAATTCCCCAAGGTCTCTGCCTCGGGGAGTTCATTTCATCGGCACTTGACTCCGGAGGAATTTGTCCAGAGTTTAGTAGCTGTTTTAATGGAATCCGTAACTCCATGAAACCTAAAATGCCCTATTTTAATAGCAACAGTTTACGTGCCTCCATGAATTGGCCGGACGAAAACCTGACAAAATAGACCCCACTTGAATACCCTGTAAAGTCCAGGGACAGAATATAATTACCCGGCGCCATTCTCCGGCTCCACGGTGTATCAACCAGCTGTCCACGTAAATCATATACTTGAATCAGGACCTGCGCTTCCTTCGGTATGGCATATTCCAGTGTGGCTGTTCTGTTAAACGGATTGGGATATGCCTCTGATACTGCAAATTCAAGGGGAAGGGGAGTTGTATCCTGCGCGCGGACGGTTTCGCCGCCGGTATGAGTGCCGGGAGTACCTTCATTTTCGGAGTTCCCTTTCAGGGGATGTCCGTCCGCCAACGGAGTAATATCCCATTCCGATTCGGTGTAGGCCTGGTTGCCTCGCCTGACTGTTGCAATCCGTTCCGCATAACTGTTTTCGTACCAGGAATAATTTTTACCCGGTGTCCCAAAGATATCCAGGAGTGAATCACCCGGTGAATAGAGCGCATAGACATCATTGCCATCTCCCAGTCCGGCACTCGTGATGGCATCTCTGGCATCAGCGCCATACGTAGCATCAAACGTGTCCGTTTCCGTCGTAACCACATAGGCCTGCCCGGATTCGAGTAAAATGTTCGGGAATGAGTAAATGGTCGAGTAGTTGGCTGAACCGTCGGTACCAATCTTAATGGTGGCCTGATTTACCTCTCTGGTGGAGTCGCTGGCGTTGTAAACCTCAATATATTTTGGCAATCCGCTACCACGGTTGCCATCCATGACTTCACTGATTATTACCCCGTCATAATTATTCGCGTTATTTCCAGGACGTGCTACGAGAGACTGGAGTTGTCCATCGATGACTGCATTGATCAGGACCCACCCGTTGTTATTTATTGCAACGGCGTAACTACTCGTGGCGTTTTTATCATCGAACCTGTACATTTTTCCGCTCTGCCAGACAAAGGCATGTTCACTGCCATCCGGTGTTTCGGATCTACCAACCACAATATTATTATCGTTCAGATCACTTGCCCATCCCGACAGTCCTCCCAGGGTGCCCAAGTCCAGGAGGCGTGTACCGTCATAAAGGAACGGATGATTAATTGACCTGCCATCACAATCTTGACCGCGGACATGGGAATATCCAACAACGGCACCGTTTTCATTGAGGTCATAGGGGTAACTATTGTCATCGAACGAACCTAAATCGGTCAAGAGACCATTGCTCCAGAGGAATGCATGTTGATCGCCGCCGGAGGTGAGTGAGGATCCGATAACCTGCCCGCTTTCGTTGATGGCGACGGCACGACTGGTGGAACCTCCCAGGGTTCCCAGGTCAGTCATTTCGCCATTTTCCCAGAGAAAGGCATGATCATTCGGACCAGGTGCGGGACTTTCGCCGACAATTTGTCCCTGATTATTAATATCGACCGCCGAGCTGGATACCCGTTCCCAATAATACATATCCTGCTCTCCCCCGAGGGTACCTAAATCCTCCATAAAAAATCGATCCTGTTTCCATCGAAAGGCCGATTGCCAACCCGGGCTCCCGATGGGAGCATAGCGGGCCCAACCGACCACAACACCGGAATCATTGACCGCCCCCGGAACCACCCAGTCTGCTTGGCTTCGGGAGCCATTAAGAAATTCGACATACGTTCCCAGACTCAGGAGGATATTCCCATGTGCATAAAAACCCTCGTCAACCGTACCACTGAAGGCGGATTCTCCGGCGACCCGACCATCATTACTCATTGCCTTTGGTCGGCTGTATCCATTCCCAAGGTCCCCGATCGTTCGATAGGAACCGTCTTCCCAGAAAAACCCCAGTGTCCCGCTTCTCCCGACAATCATATTGTTGTCATTCAGGGCCACAGTGGAGTTCGCAACCGTTGTATCCGGAAACAGGTAATCGACTGTGTAATGAGACGCCAATGGAGCAATGTCGCCGGACTCGCTCCCCCTGGTGGTTGCTGTGACTTCCGGGTCCGGCAGGCTGTAATTGTTCGCCGCATCTCCGGCTCCAACCCGGAAAGAATAGGTGGTACCTGGAGTGAGACCTTCCACGGTATATCTGCTTGAATTCCAGGAACTGTTGGGGTCTTCCGTTGCTCTGTTCAGGTTTTCCATCTCTTCGCCATCCCACGCCATATCCACGGTATCGATAACCGTTCCATCCTGATAAATCAGATAGTGTGTTATTTCAACGTTGTCAGTGGCGCCTTCCCAATACAGTTTTATCCAGGTCGCTCCCGTTTGACAGGCTGACAAGTTACTCCAATCCAGCCATACTGGCGGTTCTGTATCCGCAGGAGTGGTGGTCGTTGTGAAAAGGGTGTCAGTCGAGTACAAATAATTTTCATCCATGGCTATCACGGCGATTTTATATGTCGTAAGAGGCTCCAAATTGTCCAGCTCAATCTCAGTTGGTGGAGGATATACCATGTTCGGGGCATAAGTAGGGGCAGAGTAGCGACCGTTCGTATAAATTTCATATTGTTGGATTGAATGGTTATCCGTAGCCGGGTCCCAGTGAATCATGATACCAGTGGTTCCCACGCTATCGACCGATACAGTGGAACCAGCAGGCCAGGAAGGAGGAGAGTTTTGGTCGTACACCACTGTAACCGAGGGACCGTCTTCAGTCCAGTTGCCGGCCTGATCCATTGCCTCGATTCGGAAGGTATATTCAGTGCCTCCGGTGAGTCCACTCACCTGATACCAGATTTCGTACGTTGCATCCGGGTTGGTATCAAAGATATCTAGTTCTGCGCCATCCTGGAATACCTTGTGCTTAATTACACCGGAAGGATCTTCCGGAGGGAACCAATACAGGGTAAGCCGGTCACTGTATGAAGAATAAAGTCCGATTCCTGCGTTATCCTGCCAGACCGGTGGGTCTGAATCACCGGGAGTCGTAAGTGTGATTGAGGGGTTACCCCCAGACCAGTTCCCAAAGATATCACTGGCTTCCACGGTGAAGTTATATTCTGTCCCCGGAATTAAATCTGTCACCTGGTAAAAAGTATCCGGCTGTACCGTCAGAGAAACCCCGTCCTGCAGGAGCCTGTATTCTTCAATTCCTGACTGGTCAGTTGCCCGGGGCCAGGCTAAATCTACATCAGTGAAGGTAAGATTCGAGGCTGTGATAGTAGCGTCGTCCGGCCATTCCGGAGGATCATATTCGGGACAGGGTTGACCTGCCGTGTTTGCGCTGAGATTGTATGCCGTTCCACCAATATAAGCCCAGTGATTGTCCTCAGTGGCGATGAACTGTACCTCTCCAAAGGGATATTGGGTGTTAGGGGCGATATTACCATCTAGCGTGGAAATCAACTGGACCCGTATCTGAGTCAGGCTTTCCTGGATCACCCGGCCAAGTTTGTCACCGGCGGGGCTGAATTGCCAGAACGAGGAGACAGGATCCAAAAGATCTCCATTCAGTACTATCGTGCCCCGTTCCAGGTTTATCATATTGAAATGGGCACTGTTTGATCCGTTAATATAGGCGTACACAAATGTCCGGTTATACGAATCCGGGCTATATCCCCAGTGGACCATCCCTTGTTTATCACCCGGGCTCCCCGGAAACGCTTGAAAGGTGAAGGTGTTTTCATGCCTGACAATACCGGCGGTGTCAACTAAGGTGAGATAAACTTGAGAGGGACCTGTGTCAGAAGCATACATCAGGGAAGTTCCGGTGGGGCTGAACCGGACGATGGCTTCACCCCCGGCAACCAGTGTGGACCCTATAGTTCTAACCGGAAGATTTGAACCACTTCTGAGATCGAATAACAGTACCTCATGATGGGAGGTGCTATTCATATAGTGAACTATAAACCGGTGATCGTCCGGGCTGAATCCCCAGGCGATATTGGACTCGGTAAAGCTGGTTTCCAGAACCTTGGCCCCGCCTGATTTGTTTTCCCAGATATTTACAGTGACCGCACCATTCAGATCCCCGGTGGTGAGTTTATAGATCTCGTTCGGAGAAAGTGCCTCATGAAAATCTATCAGGGTGAGGTCAGCAACTTTCCCCTTTTTTGGATTGATAAATTCTCCAATGGCATCGTTGCCACATTCAATACTGTCTGTGGCTTTCGTTAGATTTACAGGTGCAATCAGGAACACAAGTACTATTATTGTAAATAAGTAATGTCTGCTTTTGGTGAGCATATTGACTCCATTTCTGTGGCTGGGAAAGCCGGTAGTCAGTTTTGCAAGGAAGACCGTTTCGCCGGTGTCTAATCCCCGGGATACGTTACATCTGTTTCTTTGCGCCTCAACTCATACGGAAAAGACAACAGCCTGATATGCTACGTAATCCGGTAAACTGGAATAATTCCCACTTGTGGATTCTGCTTGAATCCAGACAGGCGAGAAAATTTGATTGTTCTATTAATCGTCCGGAAAAACCTGAGTTATCACTTCTGGTGTGAAGAGTCTGTGCCGCCTGCAGTCGGTCCCAGCATCCCGGGGCAAATATCTATGCTGTGATATCACTATACTTGGTCTACATGTAGGTGTAGAAATAGTAAACATATTTTTCTGCCCTGTGTTGATGTATCATACATCCGCATCAATCGAAAAACTATTAAAAAGTTCCCCAAGTGACCCCGCTCACTCAAACAAGGGCATTCCCGGGGATGATTTGTTGTTTCTCCGCTCAACGAATCATGATATACACACCACGTTCTCTGAATTCCGGTTTAGCGGTAGTTGATTGACGCAAAAGGCCGAACACTTTTTACGGGATAGCCGATTGGACGCGCACGGATGGGAACGGTGGCCATGTTTATACTGAAAAGCTGAGACCAGATTGCGATACTTACTTGTAAGACTCCTCAAACAGGAGAGAGCGCCTGTTGCTCTTTTTTTCAACAACCTTCATGTCTGTGTCTTATATTTACAGTCACACAAATGAAAGATTAACGCCGTTGAAAATGAATCTTATGCTATGGACAACTACTGTAAATCTGCGAGCCCTGGGCAGTCTGTGTCTTTCAAAATTCACACCATATACACTCCAATATTTCACAAAGCGGACTACTATTTTTGTCTCTGTTTTTGTACTCTGACATGTAATTTGACGTCATACGACCTATGAGAAAAAGCACACTATTACTGATTGTTGGATTTGTCCTTCTTCTGGAACTCGGGATTCATCGGGGCAGAATATGCATTGCCGCATCCCGGACCATTCACGCTGCTCTTTTGGCGATATCTTGTCTTGACATTCCTGATTTATTTATACCTTCGGATCACAAACCGCTTTCGCTGGGTTGAGCGGACTACAATGGTCCCTCATATGGTGGTGGGGGTTCTTGCGTATGGGGTCTGGCTCAGTTGTGTGCTTTTATCATTGGAGTATAACGTGTCGGCTGGCATTATCGCACTAATTGTTGCGCTCCAGCCGTTGGCCACGGGTGCTTTTTCTGGCGTCGTGGTGGGCGCAAATCAACCCCGTTGTACCGATGGGTGGGGCTGGTCATAGGATTTGCAGGGGTCGCGATCACGGTGTTTGCCCGAATAAATTTTGCTGATGCGACCTCGGTGTTCGGGTATCTCATACCACTTGGTTCTGTCATCGCTATCACTGTGGCTAGTCTTATCCAAAGAAAAATGGAGGTGGCGAATACCTCTTACCGGTTACCCGTTGACCTGGCTCTTTTTTTACCAGTGTCTTGCAACTACCCTGGCCTTGGCACTGCCTGCAATTCTGTTGGAGCGGCTGCAGACGGATTGGAATCCCGAGTTTATCTCCACCATGTTCTGGCTTATTGTTGGCGTGTCGTTAGGTGCGTATGCCCTCATGTGGCTCTTAATTGAACGCATGGATGCCACCCGGGTGGCGTGCCTGTTCTACTTCGGCCCGCCGGTGACGATGCTGATGGCATGGATTGCCTTTGGGGATACGTTGACATTCATGGATATCATGGGGTTAATCGTGGTCTTTGCAGGTGTGTTGCTGACTCAGAAAAAAACGGTGCCCCAACCCCAGCATGCAAGTCGATAATCCTCCTTCTTTCGTTGGTAAAATCACTCACTTCGATTTCACCAGGCAGCATGAGCGACTGAAATCCCCAACAATCTCACTACCTTACCAAGCGAAATCAGGGAAAACTCGCTACATTCCGTGTAAAATGAATCGAACTGATTAAACAGGGGCAACCGGGACCCCCAATACTGCCTGCTGAGTGTTTGCCTCTGGTGATTATTGCCCGGAGTTCCGGCTCCGTCACCTTGTTGTGTCGTTATTCCATACAATCATCTAGTACAGAAGATTTCTGCCCAAACCATTCACCCCTGGACCAAAACCTATCCAAATCAATTCGGGATACCTGAGGACTGTTCTGGGGCTTACTCTTGAGCAATCCTTACTAGAAACAATCACTTGCTGTAGACCACCTTTATTTTGTGCACCTTATTACCTGATTGAAGATGGATGATGTAAATTCCGGCACTCAGTTCCGTCGGCTGCCATGACAGGCTATGTCTTCCGGCTTGCTGGGGGATGTTGACGAGTGTTTCCACCAGATGCCCCCGAAGGTCATAAATCCGGAGTGCGGTTGGAGCGTCCTCCGTCAAATCATATCGCAGGGTAACTTTCGGATTAAAGGGATTCGGGTATCCTTGATGCAACCCGAATTCACCAGGGATCTGTTCGTTTTTGCTCTCCACCCTCAGCTCAATTATGTCGTGCCAGGAAACTTTTCCGCTGAAGTCCACATCACCCAGCTGGTACTGGTAAGTTGTGCCTGTGTTGACATTGTTGTCGGTAAAAATGTACTCAGTCCGGTTGGGGGTGGTACCCTGGCCTCGCAGTGCAGGATCCGTTCGAAATGAGGCGATTGTCTCCCAGGTACCTGATCCTCCTGTTGTTTTTTCCCGTCTGTGCAACAGAAATCCGAGGTTCTCAATCTCACTTTCAGTGGTCCAGTGCAAATACAGATGTCCACCCCGACAGTCACCGGTAAACGAACTCAGAGAGACCGGAAGCGAGGAGTCCACCCCGGAGTCCATGGCGAATTCAATCTCTGTGGCACCTTCGGTATAAGAAATCTCTGGGACATTTACAGTGTACGTATAATTGGGTGAGACAGGGCCACTGACAGCGGAGGTGGGCACGACCGCCCAGGTCCCCTCTGCATATCGATACCAGATGTCACCTGGCATTACCGGACACTCGATGGAAAAACTGTGACCATTTTCCAGTACTGACGCATCGGAGAAGATAAATTGGTAATAGGCACCTAAATTCTCCGGACTGGAAAACGCACTGCCGAGAATATCGGGATTGGTCGAAGTATTGGCATAAATTGAAACGTTCTGGGTTTCCGATGCATTTGGCAGGAAAGCCGCATTCACGTTATGAGCTGAAAGCGTGTTCGTGGAATAGAGTTCAGCCGGCTGTGCCGTACTGTCAGTGACCGTGGGATAGAGGATCCCATCATGGGTGTTAGCCAGCGGGGACAGCACACCATCCTGTTCCCATTGTAGCCGGGGGAAGGTATAGCTGACTGTACTGTACTTCCAAACACCGTCAAAATCCCATGAGTCAAAGGTTGACTGGTTTTCCATCTCTGAGGTGGGAATACCCGTTCCTGCGGCGGAAGTGGAAATCCCTGATGTCTCAGTATTCCAGTAGGCGTAGGGGACTGCCCCCTTTCCAGAGAATCCGCCGAGTGATGGTGGCAGCTGACCTACCACGCGGCCAACAAGTCCTCCGACATAATTAGCACTGGTAATACCGCTTGTCACCGACCCGGTGGAATAACTCCGGACAAGTAAGCCACGTATGGTACATCCGTCAATCCCCCCGACACGTTCGCCTCCAGTGATATCGCCAGTCGCATAGCAGTTCGATACCATTCCACTCTGGTTACATCCCACCAACCCACCGTATTTAGTGTTGTCATCTGATGTATTTGCGGGATCTGAGCTGGCAACATCGATTTTTGCGTAGCAATATCTGATTATCGGCACAGCCTTTTTCCCGAGCGAATTATTATCGCCAAGGAGTCCACCAACTCCACCAAGCCCTGTAACTGAACCGGACCCACTGTCCTCGACATAGCAGTTTTCTACAATGGTAATGTAATCATTATCCTTATGTACTAACGCTCCGCCAATGAGCGAGCCGACATGGTGTTTACCGACAACTGTCGCATTGACAATCCCGAGATTCCGGATGACCGTGTTGTCGTCGGTGCCGCCCCGGACCGATCCAAAAAAGCCGATATTTTCCTCCAAGGGGCGGTTGATCACCAGATTCTGCACAGTATAGCCGTTGCCGTCATAAACGCCACGAAACTCTGCACCAATAGAACCGATGGGTTTCCAGCCGTCATTGGAACCAGTATCAGTGGAATCGTCCGGGTCATTATACGGGTCCCCATCGCTATTATCATTTTTATCATCCCAGAGGTGGGTGGCTGTCAGATCGATGTTATTCATTTGTCGGTAGTGCTTGCCCAGTCTGTCCGCCTGAGTCAACCCGTTTAGGGTGCCCGGTGCGCCTATCCAGTACAGATTGCCAACTGAGGTAATCTCATACGGGTTACTGCTTGAACCATCCCCCGAAGAAGGTGCGACTGCTGTCTGTCCCAGGATTAAACTCGAAAAAAATAGAGCGAATAAAAGAGCGAATGATCGCATCAAAATCCTCCGAAATTCGTGCCCTGTGAAGCATGTGTATGAAACTGGTACCTATAAACCGGAGACTCTTTGGCTAAGCATACCTCCGGTCATCTATTATATATATTGTATCTCTGAGGATGATGCAATGTTAGTCACAGATTATAACAAGTAGTATGGGTTGTCAAGTATTTTACCCTCTCCGATAATGTGTGAAAGTTGGTGTAAAAGTGGAGAAAGTGTTAACCGATTGTATTTTGGAATGCATGAAGAAGATGGTGTTTATGAAGTAGGGAAAAAAATAAATATCCAGACGGGGTACTATTGCTGCGGCGATGGTACCCCGTTTTTGTTGGCCGGAGAACCCGGACACTCGAGTTTCTTAGTGGGGTGGGGGTATCCAGCGGAATCGTAACCAAGTGTTTAATCGGTTGAAATCATTTGGATATTGGCAATATAACGTATCCTTTTGGATACATTTCCATACGATTTTCCACCATATTCGCTACATTATTCATGTTCTATAGCGAAAAACTGATACACCTTTTTTAAATGAACCTATATCTTTGAATAAATTCACGGGCCTTGGTTGATTCCAGTTTACTCAATGCCTTCAAATGAAGTTCTTGAGCTATTGGATTAAGAGGAAATTCTATTGATTCCAAAAGAGGTAAGTCACTTTTATCCCAACTATCCTCAAGTAATTCAAGTACCCAATGGCGGAACCCACCCGCTGTAGATTGACAATAACTTTTCAGAATATCTTTCTTCCTGGAATCTAGATTCTCTATTGGAACACAATTGAATCTGAGAGAAGAGATTGCAAGTTTAGTAATAGTAGATTCAGGGTCTTTCCTTAGGGACTTTTTTAAAAATGCGATTATTGCATCTAAAACTTCAGGAGCATCATTTACTTCAAGACAATTCAGTGCTTCAATTATTTCATTGTGAGTCGATTCCGAATTATTGAGAACGTTTCTGCAGGATTGTATGGATAAATTCGTCAAAATTCCCTCTCACATGAATAATGGAGTTGTCACTAATCCGCAATTTAAACAGGATACTTTAAATGAAAACTCAAATTACATTTAAAAAAGCTATTCCAGTATTTTTAACTTGCTAATTCCCTGGGGCTTACCGCAGGGAGGTTCATTTCAGATGTATTTCTATGTGACGCCAGCCATTTTATTCCGGACATGGCTTCTTTTCCATTGCATACCCTCTTTAGTAGGTTTATCATTGAAAGCATGGATTTCTTATTGTTAGAAGTATTAAGATATAGGGGGATTTGTTTAAATTAATTCGACCTACCTCTGAAGTGCTTTAATACAGAATCCGATATATTCCATCCAAAAAAGGATTTTTTCCTCGGAACATATAGATTGCTACCGAAACGACTACCTGTAATTAGTGATCTTCGTTCCGATTTTGCCGGACCTTTCCCGACGCAACAAAACCAACACCATAGAATGACAGCAAGTTCAACACTGAACCGAAGGACTGATTTCTTACTGGCAGCATAAGGTTGCGGAGATGGTAAAAGCGGGAAACGGTCACTTGTCACCGGGACGATGGAATATTTTTCTTTACCCCCTCACTCCCATCAAAGTGTAAATCGTTTTGACACCCCAAAGCAACTCCTGGGGTGTACAATGTGGATATCGCTAGTACCTCCTGCCTTATTCAGTAATCCAAAGGGAACGGCAACCGGAGATTAAGCAGATAAAAAGGAGAGATATAATGAGACAGGTTATGGCGGTAGTATTCGTGATTTTATTTACAGCAATGACGGTATACGGACAGACGTTGAGTATCCAGGGGGTCCTGCGGGACGACACCGGCGCTTCTGTTGCTGATGAAACGAAAAATTTTACATTCACTCTGTATACCGAATCTGGAACCCAGGTCTGGACTGAAGACCAGGCCATCGATGTCGTCAACGGCGTATATAGTGCGACCCTTGGCACGGTAAATTCGTTGGAAGGACTGGATTACTCTGTGTCCTATTTTCTCGGAATTTCCATAGACGGGGCCGCGGAGATGACACCGCGGACGAAACTCACCCTTTCCCCGTATGCCATTGCCAGCATCTCCGGTGTGGATAACGTATTCCCGCAATCCGGGAATGTGGGCATCGGTACTGCTGCTCCCGGTGCGCCATTGGAGGTCAGTGATGGAACAAATACAATGCAGGCCACAGGAAACACGTTGAGCTTTACGCGTTCATCAGGGCCGGCGTATATCTGGGCCACTTCCTCCGGTGGATACCTGAATTTTGGGACAAATGGTCTGTCAGTAAACTCCGCAAATTCAAACTTATCACTTCTCACCGATCAAAAGTCTGTTTTTCGCGGAAAAGTGGATATTATTAATGGGACAGACGCTGCCATTTCCAATGGTACGGGATTTTTTGTCACCGGGAGTGAGTCCTCTTCTAATATAGTCATAGATAACAATGAGATAATGGCCCGAGACAATGGGGCAACATCGACATTGTATCTCCAGAATGAGGGCGGGAATACGATTTTAAACACGGCATCGGGTAATGTTGGAATTGGAACGGCAAGTCCTGCCGCCCGTCTTGATGTTCGGGGAGATATCAAATTCGGAAGTAGTGGTCAACATGATGCAGTGGCCAGTGATCGAGCGCAGCGAATCATCACTGGATTGGTAAGCGCCAATGGGACTATAGTCTCAGGAACCGGATTCACAGTATCCAAGCTTGCAACGGGGAAATATGCCATTGGTTTTTCGCCGGCGTTCGCTGCTGGTACGAGCCCGGTAGTAACTGTGACAGGTATTGGCAGCAACGCTGTGGATAATATGTGGTCAATTCAGAACGCAGATAACCTACATGTGGACGTCTATTCCACAGATTATGTGGAAGACGAAGAATTTGTGTATCAGGATTGCGGATTTATGTTTATCGCTATTGGACAACGGTAACATACCCGGATGGTATTGATGTCGGATGTGAGGTTTGTGAAGCAACTACCTCGTTCAAACTCAATTGTACCGGTTTGTCCTACGGAGACAATATCATGTATAAATGGGTAAAATAATGTTGTTGCTACTTACCGGAACTCCGTTTCCCCTGTTCTCTCAGGAGATGCCTGTATCCCAACATATGGAGGGCATCGGTGACTCCGGCAGTACACAGACTCACAGTATTAACCAGAGATGGAAAATGGCTTGCTTGAGGAAAAATGAGGTGAATGTAAAGCACTTTAATTTCCTGAGCATGGAGGCTTCTTATGAAGTTCAATAGATATAAAATTGGAAATCTGCCACCGATATTGTTTTTCGTGACAATGCTGATGTCGGCAACCTCGCTCTCAGCGCAGACATATTCAACTGAAGTCACGGTAGTAAATGGGGGCTCCGGAGTGATGACGGGGTACCTTGCCCCTGCGGTGGTGGGCGAGGAACGGCAGAACGGCTCCCATACGGTTCTGGTGGGACAGCCGTTTGTCTCGACGGGGGTGATGAGCGGTAACGGGTT
Source organism: Candidatus Neomarinimicrobiota bacterium (assembly GCA_021734025.1). NCBI lineage: Bacteria > Pseudomonadati > Fidelibacterota > Fidelibacterota bacterium. Next base: position 53,367 of record JAIPJS010000015.1, on the reverse strand, counting down.
GAAATCCGAGCTGGGGTTTTGGTCTCCTATGTTGCGAAGGCCAGGGGTCCCATTACTAAAGGCGTCCTATGACATATTTCCGGACAAAATCAATCTGCGGTGGTCATACGACCCCAATATACCCCCGGCCACGATATTGCATGACATCTACCGTAATAGCACCCAGCTGTACGACGATTATCCGATAACCGAGTCTACCTACGAGGATGCCGCTTCCGACCTCAATGTGGGAACCGAGTATGTCTATCATATCGAAGGAAAAAACGTCTTTGGCCCGGCGCCGGTTCGCGGAGAGGCCATCGGTAAAACCTCAACCTCGGGATACATTTCGGGCAATATCAAGTCCAAGGTGGGCACAAAAATCCCCGAAGTCAAACTGGTATTGACGCCGAACTGGGGCTATTCCCTTTTCTTTGATGGCATGGAAGACTATATGACTGTCCCGGATGCGGATGTGTTCGAATTTGCGAACGATCAAGTACTTCCGGAGGCAACCCTGGAGTTTTGGGCTCTTCCATCCACCGTTGCGAATCAGATATTGCTCTCAAAAAGTGGGCTCTGGAATCTGGAGCTCGTAGATAACGGCACGGCGATGCATCTGGCGTTTACCCTCAATGGAAGCCAGGTTTTTCTGACGGATAACACGGTGAACGTAAATGAGTGGACGCATATTGCGCTGGTCAAATCGGGTAGTATGCTGACGGCCTATTTGAACGGAACGCAGGCTACTGTCGGTGGCGGGATGTTATTCATGGAGTTTAATGCCACTGCGGAAAATACGGCGCCATTGATATTTGCCAGCGACGGTGAAACCGGTTTCTTCCGTGGCGCCATCGATGATTTCAGAACATGGGATTTTGCCCGGGGAGAAGAGACTATTGCCCGGGATTACAACCGGTATCTTTATTACCGGACCGGAGAAATCATCAATCATACGGGCATGACCAGCAGCATGAATTTTGATTTTGGATCCGGGACTACGGTGACTAATGCTGTTAATCAGACGTTAAGTGGTACCGTGTATGGGGTGAGTACCGACACGTGGGCGTCAAATCTGCCGCCGGTTTATGCTACAGCATTTACCGATTCCACCGGCTATTATAAAATGGAGAATATAAATTTCGGTGGCAACGGAACTCTGTTTCGCCTGACGCCTTCAAAACTCTACCATGAGTTCGACGTGGAATTTCTCGACGTTTCATTGAATGAGACGAATCCGGCGGCGCTGAATCAGAATTTTACCGTGGTCAACCTGATGAGCATTACTGGTTACGTGTACTTTGACACCTCGTATACCGAAGGCGTGCAGTGTGGCGAGAAAGGGGTGCAAATTAAGGTAAACGGCGCGGTGAAAACCACTACCGATGCGGATGGATTTTACCGGGTGGAGGTGGAGCCCGGTGCCGATGTGACCATCCGGCCAGAAAAGAACTCCAGGGATTCGCTGAATTTCCGGCCCACTCGCTATGACTTTACGGAGGTGGTGGAGAACAAAACAGCGAACTTCAAAGATACCAAAACCCGGTTCCTGCGGGGGAGGGTTTCAGGTGGAAGTTGCGGTGTAGCACTCGGACCAAAAGCTTTTGCGTCAGTCCAGGTGAGTCCAGCCAACAACAAATTCACCAAAACCTTTGCCGTCGATGCCGGCGGAAACTTCACTTTTCCCACCCTGCCGCCCCAGGCGTACACGGTAAGTGTACAAATGGACCAGGCATTTATTGAGGATATTGATAATTGGTCTACTATAGATACCTGGTTTAAAAATAACGGTAAATCCATCGATCTCGAAAAGTCCTATTCCCTGGCGGATTCGGCATGGGGCGGCGAGGAAGACACCCTGGATTTTACCTACAGGTCGCCGATGCAGGTGGAGATCGCCGGTTTTGATACCCTTAGTATCTGGAATCCCGACAAACAGAAGCTGGAAGTGAATAAGTACTTTGTTCAGAACCGGCCGCACATTCTTGAACTCTCTTCCTATGAGGAATATTATGGCGGAGAGTGCCCGGTGGATACCGGGACATTTCAGATCTTTGACTACATCAGTGACCGGTGGTCGGCAGGATCTGAGGATACCGTCGAAGTGGCTATCGGGCCGACCGGAACGTATGACTATGAAGTGATACCGGGTCAGCCGGACGTGATCTCTCCCTATAAGAAAAAGATCTCTGTGAGAGCTATAGGGGGGATTGGACAGACCAAGTCGGTGACGAAAGAGGCGGTTGTGCTCGGGACCAAACCCGGACCGATGCAGTTTACCACCACTGCTCCGGATATCCCGTTCCTGATCCTGCGGCGGCCGCCCGGAGACCAGAGTTTTGCCGAGTTTACCCGGAGCCAGGCTCAATCGACTGAGTTTGGTATTGATATCGGCAGTGCCATGGGATACGAACGGGAAGTTTCGGCTAGTCTGGGAACGAAGTTTACTACGGTGGTTGGGTTTGGTGTCTCCACCGAACTCTCGGTGGAAGCCAAATACGAAATGACGGCCGGATTTTCATCTACATTTTCTCTCTCGAGCTCGAAATCCCAAGCGGTCAGTATCTCCACCCAAAGCACTTACCAGACGGGCACCGGAGTTGATGTGGCGGGGAACCACGGGGATCTCGACATGTTTGTCGGCGGGGCACTCAATCTCCTCTACGGTAAAACCACCGAGCTCGGCCTTAAAAAATATACTGTGGGAGAACAGGTTTACGATGGATACGGGATTACTACCCCGGTTATGTTTGTGCCGGACGGGTTTGCCACTACCTTCATATACACCCGGAAGCACATCGAGGAGATCCTTATTCCGGAGCTGCGGGACATCGCCCGGAACACGGACAGTGACTCCCTCCGGGAAACCACTCTCGAAAGTATTGCCCGATGGAACCAGGTATTAGACCGGGAGAAGTCCCTCCGCTGGATAACCCAGGATACGGTCAATTACAGCTTTGATGGTAACGCCGGGCCGTTTACACAGTCCAGGACATCGGAAGTATCCGAAAGCTACACCATGAATGTAGGACTGGAGATTAATTCCAGTTTCGCGCAGGAAGTCGGGTTCGAGATCAACGAGGGGTTTGGCGCATCTACCACGGAGCGATATTCCTTCGGATTTAATATGGGGCGAAGCGCAACTTCAACGAAAACAGTGTCCAATACCTCCTCTTTCACTCTGGATGACGACGATGATGGCGATCGGTATACGGTGGACGTAGCGAACGATCCGGTCTATGGAACCCCCGTTTTCCGGGTAGTTTCAGGTATCTCCTCTTGTCCCTATGAAGAATGGAGAAATGCGGAGGACTCCGTGGTGACCGTGCCCCGGGATAAGCCCACCATGGCCTGGGATGCCTCCACCAATAACGGAATTATTGACGACGCATTGCCCAGTGAGCCGGTGGATCTCAAAGTCTGGCTGCGGAACGAAAAGCCCGAATCGCGCACATACTACCTCTCAATTGTTCAATCATCTAACCCGTTGGGTGCGGAAATCACAATCAACGGTGTGGCCGCTACCGAAGCCAATCCTTTTCCGGTGGTGATGGACAGCATGGAACAACAGTTTGCCACGGTACGGGTCTGGCGCGGTTCGGGCGATCACTACGAGTACAATGGATTAACGATCAAATTCGCGCCGGAATGCGAATCCAACTATGCCGGAGTGACCTCGGGATTTACCCTGCCGTTTACCGTGAACTTTGCAAAACCCTGTACCGATGCAGAGTTTTACGATCTAGAAGAGAGCTGGGTGCTGAATATTGCCGACAAAGACACGCTGGATTTTCTCGTGACCGGCTATGATCTCGGACAGAGCTATTTTGAAACCTTGCTGCTGCAATATCAACCGGTGGGCAGTGATCAATGGTTTACGGTCAGCGCCGATACGCTGTACGCCGATACGCTGCGTATCTATGACCAGCAGGTGGCATCCATGCACTGGCCGATACCCGAGGGATTTACAGACGGCAAGTATGACATCCGGTTGCGGTCCGTGTGCCTGGAGAACACCCTGACCAACGAAATGCCATCATTGCGGGGAACCGTCGACCGGAAGAAACCGCAGATTCTTGGTGCCCCGGAACCGAAGGACGAAGTCCTGAATATGAGCGACGAGATTGCCATTAACTTCACAGAGGCAATCAACCCGGCTTCGGTCACCCGTACGGACGTGAAGCTTTACGACGGGCAGGCCGGGGGCGAGATTACGGACATTGAGGTGACGGTTTCGGAAAATCGGCTGGTCATCATTCCGCAGATCCAGAACAAATTTATGGAGAATCACCATGTGACGGCGACAGTTTACGGATATGAAGACTTAAACGGAAATCCCGGTGATACCCTCACCTGGAAATTCCTGGTGGATCGGAATCCGGTGGCATGGAATCAGCGAAGCACCGAGGTCCTGGCCTTTACGGACACTACCAACGAGTTTAGAATAACGCTGAATAATAACGGCTCGAAGGCACAGCCGTTTGAACTGGTTGATGTACCATCCTGGCTAATTGCCGCACCAACCAATGGTGAGCTCAATCCCGGCGGATCGTTTGACATTCACTTTGAGGTCGATCCGAATCTGGACGTGGGAGAGTACACCAATACGCTGTTCGCCCGGACGCCGGAGGGAGACGAGCCGCTGGACATGAAGATCGTCTCCATGTGCCCGTATCCTGACTGGGACGTGAATCCCTACGACTACGAATACTCTATGACGGTCACTGCTGACGTACTGGTGCAGGGGACCAAGTCCACCGATCATTACGACCGTATGGGGGCGTTTATCGATGGTCAGCCCGTTGGGTTTGGCCATATTGAGTATGTGTCGGAGCTGAACGATCACCGCACCTATCTCACTGTCTACAGCAACACCTTCAGCGGCGATACTGTGCGGTTCCATCTCTGGGACAGGACCGGCTGTGTGGAGTTCTGGGAAATGGATACAACCCTGGTATTCACCAATGATGCCGCCATCGGTAGCCTGACTGAGCCGCTTACCATGAACGCCTCTGGGGTTGTGGCGCAGAATCTGGCATTCCCTGAAGGATTTAAATGGTTCAGCGTCAATGTGAAGCCGGAAAAAAGTAACTTGAACAATGTGTTGGAGGGATTGGCTCCGGAAGAAGGCGATCGAATAATAAGTCAGGAGGCCTACGCGCAATTTCAGTCCTCCACAAACAGCTGGGTCGGGCCGCTGACGGAAGTTGGTCTGGATGCGGGGACGATGTATGTGGCTGATTTAAGTAGCGGTATGGCTCTCCCCTATATCGGGCGGCGTGTGTGGGCGGATACGGCGCAAATTCCGCTGACACAGAACTGGAACTGGCTGGGCTATCTGCCGAACCGGAGTATGAATGTGAACGTGGCGCTGAGTCAACTGCATCCCGGCGATGGCGATCTTGTCAAGGATCAGGTGAGCTTCGCTGAATATGCGGAGGGACTTGGCTGGATTGGGAACCTGACGGACATGTTACCCGGCGCCGGATACAAGATCCGTCTTGTCACTGCGGATACACTGGTATATCCGCTGGGCAGTATCACCAGTCCAGGACTAGCAAAGATTACGGTTCTGACGCCGGAGTTCGCTGCCGATTCGCTACCGGAAGTTCAGTGGGTAGTCGAGAATCCGTATCTCCACGAACACACCATGACGCTAACCACTGTTATCTACGATGAACTGAACATGGTTGCCGATCCGTACGATATGGTGGCGGCGCTCATTGACGGAGAAGTCCGGGGCACGGCACGTCCGATGTTTATCCCGGGGATCGATGAACCGCGGATCTTCCTGAGCATCCAGGGCGATTCCAGAGAGGAAACTCCTGTGGAACTCCGCATCTGGGACAACGACAAGGAACGGATCTACCGTACGGCGGAGACTTTCCCGTTCCGGCCGGAGAGTCATGAGGGGTCGGTAACCGAACCGTTCACCATGACGCAGACCGCGTTGGCGTTGGACGATCCGGATTTTATCCCGGAAGAATACGTGCTTTCGCAGAACTATCCGAACCCGTTTAATCCGACGACTGTCATCGGATACGGGTTGCCGGAAGCCAGTAGGGTGACGCTCCGGATTTACAATATTCGTGGCCAGGTGGTGAAGACGATGGTGAACGATGTGCAAAAAGCGGGATACTACCGAATTCGCTGGGATGGTACAGATCAGTACGGTCACGATATGGCATCAGGGATGTACATTATGCGGATGCGGACAAGAACCTATACCAAGATCCGGAAGATGGTACTTGTCCGATGAAAGGGTATTTAACCATACTTTACGTGGTAATCACCTGTGTTCTGACGGGACAGGTACTAGCGCAAGCACCATCCTGGAGCGTCGACCCGGAGAAGTATGAATTCGTTATGACTGTCACCGCCCGGCTGGAGGTGAACAACGAATCCGTTTTAGGTGATGGCAATCTCATTTCTGCCTTTATTGGAGACGAGTGCCGGGGTGTTGCAGAGGCGACCATGGTGAACGGGACACCGCTGTACTTTCTCATGGTGTACGAGAACATCCCTGGCTCTTCGGTCACATTCCGGGGATATATCTCGGACAAGGATACCGTCATCGATCTGGTCGATCCGGTAACGTTCCGGTCCGGTGGTGCGGTCGGCAGTCCGGATGATCCATACCGGCTTATGGGGACGATTCCGAACAAGCTCCCGACCATTAGCACCATTGCCGACCAGAGTATCAATGAGGATCTGTCGATAACCGGTATCGTCGTCACGGTTCGTGATGCCGAGACCGCTTCCGGCGATTTAACGGTGACGGGATCCTCTCATAATCAGAATCTCGTGCCGGATGACAATATCTCAATTGGCGGGAGTGGAGCGGAACGGATCGTCTCCCTTTCGCCGGCTCGGAATCAGTCCGGCTCCACAAGGATTACCGTGACCGTTTCGGACGGGAAAGATGAGGTCAGTACCGCATTCACGCTGACGGTGAGACCGATAAATGATCCGCCGGGCACCTTCAGTTTGGTGGAGCCTGCCGACGGTTCAAAGATTATAATATCCAGGGATAACCTGGATAAGTCGCTGAATTTTCGCTGGCAAGCGGCGAAAGATCCGGATTCCGTAGACCTCAGATACCATCTTGCTTACAAGACGGGTAAACTCGACGCCGGTATCACGTTTCCTGAGACGAATGCTACCACAGTTCAGCTGTCGTACGCATCCGTGTATGACCGGATGCGGGCGTCCGGCGTGGATTCTATCGCCGGGACCTGGACAATCACGGCGACCGACGGTGAGTTCACCGTTGATGCCGCTGGAACCAGAGGGTTGACCGTCATCGCGGATACGACGACAGTGGGAGTCCGATATGGTAAGCCACTTCCGACCGATTACCATCTTGCCCAGAACTATCCGAATCCGTTCAATCCTTCAACGGTAATTCAATACGATTTACCGGAAGATACGCACGTGCGGCTGACTGTGTGGGGCCTTGCTGGTCAGCAGGTCAAAACACTGGTCAACGAGTCACAGCAAGCGGCTAGGCAGCAGATCCGCTGGGACGGTACCGATGAGTTTGGATCATTAGTCAGTACCGGTGTATACTTGTACCGGCTGGAGGCGGGAGGTTTTATGAAGGTCCGGAGGATGGTTTTAGTGCGGTAGCGGGATACTGGTAGAGAGACCGAGAATGAGGTGTCAGTAAAGTCGTTGAATGATCTTCCTGACTGTCAATGCCTCGACGACATCATAAATTCCATCAATTTTGGCAGGATTTACAGTATTGCCGGATCCATCATTGCGAAAACCGGTCCAGATCAGGTTATGCCATAGCCGGATGTATTGCTCACTTTCCATTTGCATTATGCACCAATGGAGTCTTCACTTCCGATTGACGTAGTAATCGTTTTGGATATCGTGCTCCAGGCGGTGGATTTCGATTTGATTAAAGCCAGCCTCATTGAGGAGTTCTTTAGCCTTTTCACGCCCCCACATTGCACCGAGGCCAGCTCCTCCCTGCGCCAGTGAAACAGGCATGCAGTGCATACCGGAAATGGTATAGAGGAAAGGACCGAGGGGGTGGTCAAGGTTTTCATGGACAGGACTTTGCGCATGGATATCCTGCATAAGGTACACCCCATCAGGCTTCAGTGTCCGGTGAATCCCTGTGAGCACCGCAAGCGGGTCAGCCTGGTCGTGTATAGCGTCAAACGTGGTGACGAAGTCGAAGACCTCCGGTTCAGCAGTACGGTCAAAGTCCGAAGCGTCATGCATTTCAAACACCACATTTCCCAGGTCTCTTTTTGCGGCTTCTGACCTGGCCCAGCTGATAGCATCTTTCGAGATATCTATCCCTGTGAACCGGCTATTTGGAAATAGCTGCGCCATTTTCATCAGCGCCAGTCCCCGGCCGCATCCTACGTCTAACACCTCAATTCCCTTCCAGAGGTTTGCCTCAAGTTCAGGTACCAATGGAAGAATGTCCTCCTCCAGAGCATCCAAAACTGTCATCCCGCTATCTTCGGCCATAATCTCGTGGAAGCGCGGATACTTATCATACGAGACGCCGCCACCATTTTGGAAGCAGTCCACAATCTCGTCCTCGGTCCCTCCGAGGAGCGAGATATACTGGGCAAAGGCCGCAAGGTTTTCATCTGCGCTCTGTCGGGTTAAAAACCGGCCGTGATCCGCCGGCAGGTGGTACCGGTCCGATTCATCCACATCAACGATGCCGCCGGTTGCCATAGTCCCAAGCCATTCTCTCACGTAGCGCTCATTCAGTCCGGCTTCTTCAGCCAACTCCTGACTGGTTGTCCACTCCATATCGGCCAATGTATCGAACAAACCGGTCCTATGCCCAATGGATATCATCAGCATAACGGCACCGTTGTTGATCGCTGTTACATACCATTCGTCAAATCCCGGCGTTCCTCCGTTGGTTTCCGGAAGGGAAACTGCTGTATTACACATAACCGACTCCTTGTTTTTTTATTAACAAACCAACTGGTCGGTATGTTAATAAATATAGTTCATTATTGTCAAGAACGAATTTATTCTGTCTACTCCAGAAATTTATGATTATTTTCCACTAAGGCGTTATTGGTGATAATCACACAACAACCGAAGAAATAAATACAAACAAACTAATTAGTATGTTTGAGGTTTTTTAAATGAGTAAAGATCCTAAAAATACCCGGGAAAAAATTCTGAATGTTGCGCATTCCCTGATCCTGGACCTCGGATTTTCCGGCACAACCGTCGATGCGGTCATCGAGAAAACCGGCGTGAGTAAAGGGGCCTTTTTCCATCATTTCTCCAGCAAAGACGAGTTAGGCCGTATCCTTGTACAACGCTACGCCGAAGGGGACGCCAAACACCTTGAAGAAACTCTCGACAAGGCGGAAGATCTCAGTGATGATCCGCTCCAGCAACTTCTTATTTTTGTCAAGTTATTCGAGCAGGAGATGAAGACGCTGGATGAACCGTATCCCGGATGCCTTTTTGCCTCCTACCTGAACCAGTCAGAGCTGTTTGATGACCAGGTCATGGAGATTATACGCAATTCCATGTTGCATTGGCGTCACAGGGTTTCGGAGAAATTGAAAGAGGTGGATCAACAAAACACCCCGCGTATCGAGGTAGACTATACGAGTCTGGCAGATATGCTGTTGGTTATATTTGAAGGGGCGTACGTGTTATCGGGATCCTTAAAGGAACCGGAGATTATTGCAAACCAGTTATCGCACTATCACTCCTATTTACGACTGTTGTTTCGTGAGGACACCTAAATAAATAGTCACACTCGTTGGCATGGTAAATATCAATTTTCAGGTGGTAGTACCCGAGAAAATACAGGATAACCGGAACATTGCATTCACCCTACCGGGATATTCATATGTTGACCTGGTCTGGGGGGCTCCATTCGAACACTGATGCATAGACTGCTTCCTCGCAGTCAGTGACGTTACCTACTCCTCTGATTACTCAATCGAAAATGCGTCGCCATTCTTAGAAAGAATTGTTATGGAGTGTGTACATTAAAATATTCTTGTATTTTATTTTAAATTTGAATATGATAAAGTTCATCACGTTTGAGGTTTATTGCAGAACACGGCACGCGTTTTAGCGAAAATCATTTCGGGTTATCACCTGATATTCGAAAGAAGAACACCCCCAAAAAAAGGAGGCGTCCCATGAGCGAGGTGAAACTTGCCGGGCTGTTGCTGATTATTGGATCATCGCTTTTTATTATCTCTGCATTTGCGATGCCGAACGTGGCAAAAATATATATGGAACCATCGGTGGAAGGCCGGCTGGCCATCGTCCGGAATTTTTCCACGGGTTGGACGGTGCACAATGTGCTGTTTATTCTCGGGTCTACACTTACGGCAGTGTCACTTGTATATCTGGTGACGAAGTCAGGATTGGCTGCGGTGGGTAACCTGTGGCTGATGGCTGGTGCAGTACTCGTTCTGGTGGCTGTGATTCCCTGGGACTGGCACCTGGTACTCCGCTTGAGCGAACCGGATGGGTTCGCCAGGAATATTTTTCCCGGATGGCTGTTTGTCAGTTTCACGCTGCTGATGTTAGTTGGACTCGGTTCCCTGGGTATCGGCATGCTGTCGACACCCTTTCCCGGGTGGCTTGGCTGGACACACATCATCGGTGCTGTTGTTCTAATTATTCTGTCCATCGTGTTCAGGGATATGCCGCCGTTCGTTTACTATATCTTTACCCTGATTACCGGGATTCTGTGCCTGCAAGAGGGATTTCTTGCCGAGTTGGCTGCCGGAAATGCGCCCCTTCCATGAAACCGAATCCGGAGCAAGTCTGATGGCCCAATCCGCATCATTTTAAGTGACCTTCGGGAAACTGAAGGGAATTCTCAGAGAATTTGAGGAGGTATTGTATCTAACTAAGAAGACTTCGAATACCTACTACTTGAATACGCAGTTAATCCCAAGCAGCCCGATCACCGAGCTAGCCCAGAGTACCAGGCCTTCATTTTTCGTGTATTCTATGATATTTTCCACAATAGAAAGCCTTATGTAAAAAGAAACTTAACCCATCCGTTGTTTTCCTAGAAGTTTGCGGATAACGAGTTCCAGCACATCCAGGATTTTGGCCAGGATGAGTGACTCGCCGGCAATCAGGGCAAGACCAAGTGTAATCGTTACCCAGCCGGGGCCGGGAATGACTAATAGCAGGATTCCAAATCCGACTACGAGCAAGCCGATTCCGATCATAACAGGACCCCAGAATTTTTTCCAGTTGGAACCGTTGGAGTGGCGCCGCTCATACCGGTCCTGAAATCGGTGCCCAGGCTCACTTTGCCGGAGTTTTTTCCAGTCATCCTTAATGTGTTTGAACATGTATCCGTTTTACCTTTACTAATTTTGCCCCGAATTTTATCTCCTGGAGAAGTTAGCATTTCAGGACAATTTAAAAAACGGTGAAATAATATCATTTCAACATATGAGTTTGGTCTAAAAAGGAACCAGGAGTTTGTTTAAGTAATATCGCGAAAATAGGAAATATTTGAATAGCCCCGCCACTTATGGCGGGGGAAACTAAGCCCTCACCAAACGTTTCAGGGCTTCAGCCCTTTCTCTGACTATACTCACATATTACCTGCACGTTGATTTGATTGTGCGAATACCGGTGTCATCCGACCGGTCATTCGTGAAAAGGGTGCTAAATAATTGGTTTTCTCCTGGGGCATTATCCCCAGGTGCACTTTGGTATGATCCGTACTGTGTAAAAGCGGACACGGTATCGTATCAAACCGTACACAAATCGCCGGTTTTCTCTAAATTTTAAAATTCATGTAATTTACTGTTATTACAACTATTTAAATTGCTTAAAATTTGGTTGGAATAATTATTGAATCTATTATACAGTGATGCTAATGGAACGGAAATACGACAAAAAAGGAGGATTATTCATGCGACACAAAATTATTCTGGATGCCGGGTGGACAAAGTTTCTTCCAGTGGCACTACTATCACTGGTACTTGTCCTGAGTGGTTGTGCCCAGGATCCGGTCTCGTCACCAAATACTCAACATATGACTATTGAGGGACAAGTCTCTGCAACTGACGGTGAAGAAGGCGTGGATAATGCCGCCGTGTCTCTCGCAAAACTCGAAAAAGACGGTACGGTCAACATTGTGAACCAGGGCATTACTACTACGGATAGCGAGGGACGTTTTTCCATAGAAACGGACGTACCCGCTGATCGCCCTGTCATTCTTGTTGCCAATGATGGTAACACTTCCTGGCAAACCACAATGGAACCAGGATCCGGAAATAGTTCCGGCACAATGCATACGGACATCAACGCCGAAACCACGGTTGAGACGGATATCTTTATCCGGCTGCACAAGCGGGGAATGGGTGAACAGGCTGACATGGCGGATATCCGTTCCATGATTTCTGCCAGCAATGCCCACCAGGTTATGAATAACCACAGGAGAATTGAGCAATGGGTTCAACATTTTGTTGAACATTTTTTCTATTCAACCAAAGTAAAGGCAGAAGTCGCCGACAGTACATCCCGTGTCATGATCAAAAAACGGTTTCTGACTGAAACGACCAGCGATTCAGCGTTGGTGGATTCTATTATTGCAGCTTTTCGGCTGGACGAAGCCCGGGTTGACTCCATTCTCGAGATAGAGACGGAAGAGGATGAAGAGGAACACTTTGACCACACCGGAAGTAAACTGAAAATCATGGTCAAACAGTTCTCCATTGATACCAGTGATACGGTGTATTCATGGGTGAAGGCCAAAATGAAATTTGATACAGACTCCACAACCCGCAGTGACCTGGTCGCCGCAGCCGTTGCCCATAGTATGCTAACCAGCGCTCAGGTAGAAGAAGCAATTCACCGTGAAGACGACGGTTGGGGCTGGGGTCGCGGATGGGGTGACCACGACGACGACGATGATGAAGAGGATGATGAAGAGGAAGATCGGCTGGAACTGAAGGTCGAAGGAAATATCGCCTTATCCGATTCAGTCCACTCCGATTTAGATGAACTCACCTCAGCACTCGATACATCGGTAACCGACGAAGAACTTGAATTGGAATTCAAGGCGGAAAAATCCGACGGAGAAATCTCAGTCAAAAATGAGACTGAGGGGAACCTCACTGCTGAGCAAGAGGCCTTATGGACGGCAATTACGGAAGCGGTAAAAAATGAGGTTGAAGCAGCCGACCGTGAAGATGCCTGGATTAAAATCGAAATAGAAAACGACTAACCTTGGAGAGAAGAACGGGGTAATTCATCGAACCTGTGCATCCCGGAAGGCGGGAAATACATGAGAGGCCAGAAAATTTTAGCTGTCATTTGCCTCGTATTGCTGGTGGGATGCGCAGGATCCCGTTCTTATTATGTGTACGAAGTGCAGTATGATCTGCACTTACGGATCGCAGATCGCCAAATAAATAAGGAAGACCTGGAAACCCGTATCGGCTCAGTTCAGCAGATTGGTCAAAACCAGTACCACTTTAGTGACGATTACCTCTCGCTCACAGTAATCCCTGAGTCCGAGGTACTCCGGTTTTCTGCCGGTACAAAGAGGGACTCGGCGTTTTCAATTCGCTGGGAGCAGGTGCAGTTTATTAATCCCAGGGGGCGGATATTTATTGCGCAGTACCAGCGTGAACCACGCCTGTTGCTCGCGGCACAGCAATTCAGTTCCACAAATCATGAGATTTCCGGGAAACTCACTCCGTATCGGCCCAAAGCAGACAGTATGGAAGTTTCGTTCCCGGCCGGGCGATCAGACGAGTCGATTGCCTTGATCGGCCCGCAGTTTGGCGCGGTAAAAGATACAGCGGATTCCGCGATGAATGGTGACAAATTTCCGGATTACCTGAAAGAGTCGGCCGGCAAGAACATCGAAAAAAAGATTGGTCTGGTACTTCCGGTCCGGATAGGGAAATCAGAACTCCGGTATACGTTGTGGTTTGAAGTGACTGGGTTTAATATCGATGAACCCACACAGAGGACTGCAAGCATCTTTTAGGTCGTTTCATAAGTATGATATCCATATTCCTCCCAAAACGAGGTCCGACTTAGGTGGAAGGTCTCTTAATATGGATATTTATTGCTCCCCCTCAACCCTTTGAATAGAAATTATCTCTTGCCCTGACAGGGCATTATCCCGAATTTATTCCCCAACTGACAGAGACAGAACAGTATTACCGTGTATATAAACCAGGATCGAGGGAATACGACCTGTCAGTAAAGTGATGGATGGCTGGGTTAATTTTTGTGAGGGAGTATACCATTGATAGTCCGTACGATAGATCTTTTGCAGGCGCACCTACAATTATTAATTCCGATTTTCATTATTATTGCGATGGCGGGGTGTCAGCGAAATTCCGGGTTTACCGTCGGAGAAAATCAGCGGCCTGTTATTAGTGATGTATTGGTTAATCCGGCAGATCCGGTGACGGGTGAAACGGTAGTGCTCAACGCTATTGCTGTGGATGAGAACGGAGATCCGCTAACGTATAACTGGAAAGTGACCAGTGGAAAGCTGGCCAGGGATGGAACCGGCAATCCGATTAATTATGAGACCGCACCGACCGATTCCGGATATATTTCGGTCTCGTGTATCGTAAGCGATGGCAAAGCGACAAGCTCACTGTCCAAGGTAATACGGATGCGTCAGGCAAAAGCGGCGTTAATGGGGTTCATCACCGATGGAGCCTCTCACCAGATGGTTGAAGGGGCCATGGTTTCTCTGGACACTGAGCATTCCCGGACGAGAGAAAACGGCTACTTCCGCTTTGAAAATCTCCCGGTTAATACTCCCAGATTGTTAAGTGTCAATAAATCAGGCTACAAGGTTTTTACTACCTCGATCGAATGTACCCCTGGTGTAAATACCATGAATGTGGCACTGGATAAAATTCCCGGGAACGTATCAGGAATTATCACAGACCGGGATACCGATAATCCGCTGAAGAATGTTCAGGTGGCGCTCAGCGGGTTCGAAGACTCAACAACATTTAGCGGGTATTTCCGGTTTGAGAATGTCCCGACCGGCACCCATACCATAATTGCGAAGAAAAACGGATATTTAACCCTGCGAAAGATGGTTGAGATTAAGCCGGGGGAGAACAACCTGGAGATTAAACTGTAACAGCATAGATAATTGCCAGTAATCCCTGAATATCAAAAAAAGTACCTATAGCAGTATTTGTGACAAAACTCATAGCAATTTCCGCTACAAAATATTAAATATAAGGTCTGTCGAAACAATGAGGTGGAGTCCGGAATATCTACCTCTGTTTGGCTTTTGGGAGGTTCTGGAGAAATGGGGAGATGTAATTTACGCAATTCATACACGGACATTGTGAATTATTTTGTTGAACATATTTCACACCGACAGCTGGTATAGAGAAGATGGTGGGGGAGTTTGAATGGTAAAACCACAGATTCTATTGGTGGATGACGAGGCAGAGGTCCGTTCGATCTTTTCTGAACACCTGGAAAAAAACGGATACGCAGTCGACACCTTCGAAACCGGAGAAGATGCGTTCGAAGCGTTTTCTGCTGATCCCGACAAGTATAAACTGGCTTTGATTGATTACAATTTACCCGGTATAGATGGCATCATGTTGACGCGAAAAATGCGTGTCATTAACGAGGATTTGCCGGTGGTGCTGATTTCAGGGTATGTCAAAAATCCACAGAAAAAACTTCAGTTTTCTGTGGATGTAGACGTTATCATGACCAAGCCAGTGTTTGTAGAGCAACTCAGTGAAGTTGTCCAACGATTTTTGCCTCTGAATACGAAAAATTCAAAATAGTTCATAAGTACAAGCAAAGTTTTGCTACTGGGAACTACCTGTGTTCACCGTATACTATAACCATGCAGGTTTCCCTGTTGCCTGCAAAAACATCCTGGATAATCCGCTTTAGTTTCGTTCGTAATTTGCGTATTCTCCGTTCCTGAATCGATAACATTTCATACGGCAGGAACGACATGACGGAAGGGAATTCCGGAAGGATTGCGGCAGTTGGCGCCTATGCACTATGGGGACTGCTCCCCATTTTCTGGAAATTTATTGATACTATCCCTGCGATAGAAATCTTAGCGCATCGTATTGTCTGGTCGCTGGCTTTTACACTCATCCTGCTAACGATTACAACGCAATGGTCCTGGATACTCAAACTTCGGAGTTCGCCAGCCACATATCTCCCGTTTCTTGCCAGCGCCGTGATCCTCGGATTAAACTGGTATACATACATCTATGCAATGAACTCGGATCACATTGTCGAAGCCAGCCTTGGATATTTTATTAACCCGTTATTCAGCGTTGTACTCGGGGTAATATTCCTCCGGGAGCGCCTCAGACGTCTTCAATGGATTGCGGTGGGATTAGCGCTGATAGGGGTCATGTATCTCACCTGGAATTACGGCCGCATCCCATGGATTGCGTTGACACTGGCACTGACTTTTGGGATCTATGGGCTGCTCCGAAAAACCGCATCTCTAGGCTCATTGCGAGGACTCACACTGGAGATGATGGTACTCTTCCTGCCTGCACTGATATTCTTGACAATTCTTCACTCTCAGGGAAATGGAAGTCTGGGGCAAGTGAAATTGTGGGAAAATGTCTTTTTAATCCTCACTGGAGCGGCGACAGCAACCCCATTGCTTCTCTTTGCTTACGGAGCCAAGCGTATCCCGTTGGCAAGTATCGGGATTCTCCAGTATATCGCACCAACACTACAGTTTTTGCTCGGTGTCTTTATTTATCGGGAACCGTTTACCGGGGAGCGACTCGTCGGATTCATCCTTATCTGGATTGCGTTGGGGTTATATACCGGGGAGGGGATTGCATTCAGAAGGAGGCGTAATATCGCCACGCGTCTGCGATAATAAGCCAGAATTTCATGTTCTGAGAGAAATCCGCGGACTACAGGAATACTACTTTACATGTGACCAGGCCTTACCCCGGACGATATTGGAAATATGGGTTTTGGTCACTCCGTATTCTTCAGCAAGTTCTTTTTGGAGTGCACCACTTTCAACCTTCCGTCTGATACGGCGGACATCTTCTTCAGTCAGCTGGGCCTGTGGATGGTTCTCGCCACGGGTAAACCGCCGCCGCTCTCGCTGGATCTCTTTGGCGGCTTCGTCCCTCCGATCAGCATAAATATGGTTTGGATTCATGCACCACCGGTTACCGCAATTGTGTTGAATGACCCAATCTTTGGTCAGGTTGTTTTTATAATATATTCTATACAGGATCCGTAATGCCGGCTCCTGCCTGCCGTCGCCATAAAACAACGGATAATCTTCCCGCATAAAACTACCGGTCCAGCGCCAACACTTCTCCGGATCTTCACCTTCGATCTGATCCAGAAACTTACGCTGCGCCTCGCGGGAAAGCGGTCTATTTTTCTTCTTCATTGTTTATAATCTCCCATAGAGGTCAATTGTCCGTTAATATGCAAAAATATAGGATTTTTTCCTAAATCCTTTGATCCACGTCATACCTGACGTAATCTTTCCCCGCAGGTAACGAACTGTTGACTCCCTTCATACATCAGGGTAGCCAAAAAGTTTCCGAATTCAAAATTTTTTGTAGAGAAATTAGGAAAAAAACAGAGTTAACTACCCCTCGTATAGCAGACAATTGGAAGTGGTGTGTAGCAAATATTGCCCGGACTGTTAGTTCCCGGATTTTTCCTGGTGCGAAATCGACTGAACGCCTGCATTAATGCGCTTTTCCCAGATATCCCACTCGCGCTGCACTGCCCGGAGGAATTGATGCCAGCTGGTATCGTTTACCGTATGTGCATATGGGCCATTTTCATGCAGCGTGGTGTAAACTTCGATAATTTTTTCTGCAGATCGATCCGCCGAAAATTCCCGAGCGGTTTCGTTAACGTGGGTAAGCCATGAATTGAATGTCTCCGGAGAGAGATTTTGCACTTGTGCTATGGCATCTGCAAAAGCTGACACGTCTTCCGAGTCTAACAAAATGCCATTTTTTCCATTACGGATTATGTCACTGGCTCCGGGAGCTTCAAGGGCCACTACAGGCGAGCCTGCTGCCATTGCTTCGGCTAAAACCATACCCTGGGTTTCACTCTTGGAAGAAAAGACAAGCACGTCCATTGCAGTGTAGCAGTCTACCAGATTCTGGTCTTTCTGTACTCCGGTAAAAATAGCGCGCTTACCCACTCCCGCATTCTGGAATATATACTCCATTTGCTCCTCGGAAGGGCCCTCGCCAACGATTAGAAAATGGGCGTTCGGATTGTCCTCGAGGAATTTGGCCGTTGCTTCCGCCAGGAATTCCAGATTTTTCTCCGGGGCCAGCCGTCCCACATGTCCCAGGAGAAAGGCATCTTGAGGTATCCCATATTTCTCTCGTACAGGTTCGCCATTACCCGACGAAAACCGATCATAATCCACGCCGGTGGGGATTACGGTGATGTCGGTCTCGGCACCACGCTCCCGGATGATATCCGCAACACTGTCGCTCGGGGCAATGACATGATCGCAGAGGTTCACGAATCCGATAGACAGTTCAATGACGAAGCGCTTGAGTAGAGGGGAGTCCGCCGGGACGTAATGGGTGTATTTTTCGTACATGGTATGATGAGTAAATACCAGCGGCAGGTTCCGGGACGCCGAAATTCGAAGCGCGGTGTCCCCCAGGAGATATGGATGGTGCGAATGAATGATATCCGGGCCAAAATCGTCCAGGCGCTCACGGAGTTGGATGGGAGCAGGGAGGCTAACGGAAAAATCGCTGCCGTTGAAATTTTGAATCGCCGGAATGCGGATGACGTTCTGTTCATCTTCCGGCATATCCGGGAATTCCGGAGCCACGACGATAACCTGATGACCACGGGATTGCAGATCTTCCGTAATTTGGTGCACCGAACCGGCCACACCGCCGACGTGTGGCGTATAGGTATTGGTGAACATAACAATTTTCATTGTACAACTCCTGCTTAGGCTGTTACCGCCGGTACTTCAACGAAACCCGTTTCCGTCGGGTTTTGTATTGTTTCAGGCGGTGCTCCAGGCAGTGATACCTCCAGCGTGTTCGGTTTGTTCCGCCAGTCGGCATCCCAATGGACAATCCGGGCTCCCTCATCAGAGTCTATGGAAACGGTTATGTTGCCAAATGGAGTTGGGGTAGGTCCAAACCGTATAGTTGCTTCCGATTCCAGCCATTCGGGAAAAATGCCCGAGCCAAGTATAAGACGGGAATCCTCTTCTCTCACGAACATGTTTCTAATCATAACGATCCACTCGGCGGCGGCCCATCCGTGCTGACCATCACCCATGCATCCGCCGAGAGTATGAGGGTGGATTGCTTCCGGCCACTGTCCGGTGGGACTGGCCAGTTCGGCCACCGCTTCCACCATTGATTGATAGCGCCGATCCCCGGCCCGCAGCAGAACCTGGGCCATATGCAGCGTGAGATAAGCATTCATCCCCGAATGCACCATTTCCTGAAAAAAGGCGCCGTGTTGAAAGCTCGTTTCTTCCAGGAAATCGATGGTGGCAAGCAATGATTCATCATCCGGTGGCAAAAGCTGAAGTGGATATCCTGCAACAACGGAGCCGATGGCACCTGCGTCCATTCGCCGATGTGGCGAAGCGGGAATACCCGGGTGCTCCCGGACAGATTCCGATTTCTCCAGCGTTCGGTTGATAGTTTCCATAAAATCATCGGCTTCTGCCAAAAATTCGGCCGCTTCGCTATCCATCCCATTGTGGCTTAATAATCTTGACGCGCTACGGAGTCCGCCAACGCTCCAGTAGTCGTCCCAGTAATAGTAGTCGATATTGCCAAAGTGCTCTGCACTGAAGCCTGAAGGGAGAAGGCCGGCATGCAGAGCATCCGAATTTTTGGAGGTCCGTTTCCGAGCAATCCATTTTCCGCCCTTTACTATGGATTTTAGCCACTCGTCCGGTGGTGTTTCACCGGTTAATTCACAATATTTTGCGAAAGCCCACAGCGCTTCGCCGTTGGAATCCCATTCCCCTTCCTGGGAATGGAAATATCCCCACACGTTTTGTTTCTCCGGAAAGTGATCAAGGATCTGTCGGGCTTTTTCTGTGGCATTCGACGCCAATAGGGCGTTGACGATGAACACCGCATCGCGGTACCAAAACCGTTTATACGTATACGGGCCGGGATAAGTCCAATCAGGCGATAACATGATCACCGAGCGAAGAGCGGCATCATACAGAAATTTGAGGTGGTCATCAGGAACCTGGAGCTCTGCGGTACCGACAAGGCTTTCTTCCCACGTTTGATAGACGTGAGAGTGATCCCGCTCTTTGACTTCCGGATCATCTTCCAGGTTGATAGAAACTGAAACAGTTCGGTCTTTTCCGGGCTGCAATTCAAAAAGAGATGCTGAATTCGCCATACCCACATCGCAGGAGACTTCGGTGGATTCTGTCCCGTCCGGGAGGCGACGGAAGACATCACCATCTTTGTACCGTGAAGAGAGGTGTCGTTCCACCGGTTCGCTGAAGTGTACTGCTGTTTTCTCGTTCACCGTAATTGAGCGCCTGTGATCATTCAGCTCAATATCATTGATAAAACTAACGCCTTCCGGATTATAGGGGCGGAGACCAATTGCCAGCCACCCTCCGGAATCACTTATGCCGTCGTATTGAATACGGCAGACGGGTTTATCATCCTCCAGCTCCATCCTGACATTACTGCCGAGTGAGTGCTGTTCCGTCCGGCTGGCGGTCCGAATGGCAAGTCCGCCGGAAAAATCTAAATGCTGATCCACGTCATCATCCATCTCTGCGGGAATCAGGTTATCGCCGTTTGCCGGAATAAGCCAGGCGTCGAGCGACCAGCCATCCCATAACGGCGTAACTAATCCTCTGGGATCAACCACAGGGTACGCATCGCTGCCTGGTAAACCAACGGCCGTCCAGTTCCGGTGGGTTAAATTCACGTGACTAAATGAGAATGCCCGTGGTTGAAACGATGAGCTTTGAGGATCAAATTGGTTATTGACCCAGTAAGGCCAAATCCAGTCGAGGTTTTGTTGGATGGTACGTGCATTAATAAGTCCCCGGGCGTGAAACAGTGCACCTGCCCGCAGGAGCTCAATCGGTTCAGATACTTCCGATGGTTGTGCAAATTGACGCAGCTTTGCTAAAAATCCGATGGGATCAAGAAATCCGTGCCGGCGTGCGATGACCCGGATAAGATATTTCCATGGAAACCACTTAAGCATTTGAAGAACACCACTTTCCGTTAAATTATTTCCAGATATAAATACATAATACAATGTGGCTCTTAGACCTTCAAGACTATCCGGGGTGTTGGCCGAAATCCGGATACCTGATATTTTTCCAAAAAAGTTCTGTAAGTTACATCTGCTTAATTTGATTTATTGTATTATACTCCAAATTCCGTTATATACGCGGGGGCTATTGACGATATCATA
This sequence comes from Candidatus Neomarinimicrobiota bacterium, assembly GCA_021734025.1. Taxonomy (NCBI): domain Bacteria; kingdom Pseudomonadati; phylum Fidelibacterota; species Fidelibacterota bacterium. The sequence goes on along the minus strand of JAIPJS010000015.1, from coordinate 31,953 downwards.
GTTTTTAACTGGACGGTCTTGATATGAATGATTCCGATAAGAATTTAACAACTCATACTATCCTGGAAGCCATTTCCGATCCGGTAATATTGGTTGACGAACAGGACCGGATAAGCTACGCCAACTCCTGCATGGGAAATGTGACTGGATACACGCAAACTGAATTACGGGGTAAGCCGGTAACTATTCTCCTGCCAGGCTCCGAGCCGGACAGAAGAGACGTCAAGAAAGTGCTCCAAAAGATTTCGAAGGGGGACCTCCGGTCGACAGAAATTGTCACAACGATTCAGCGGAAGTCCGGGGACCAACGCACGCACCGGTGGAATGTAAGCGTGCTGGAGCATTACGAGAGTTCAGGAAAGAATTTGGTTATCATTGGACGGGATATTACGGAACGGAAGGAGGCGGACCGGCAGCTGCTTCTGCAGTCAACAGCCTTGAAAGCCGCGGCCAACGGGATAGTAATAACTGATACAGAGGGTACAGTCCAGTGGATTAATCCCGCATTTACGGAACTTACGGGCTACACCAAGGCGGATATCACTGGTAAAACAACCAGCATCCTGAAATCGGGCAAACACGACGATGCGTTTTATGAGAATCTCTGGGAAACGATTACCCGTGGAAAAGTATGGGAAGGGGAGATGATTAACCGCCGCAAAGATGGTTCGCTTTATACCGAAGAGCAAACCATCACGCCCGTAATCGATGGGAGTGGAAATATTATCAATTACATTGCTATTAAGCATGATGTCTCCGCCAGGAAGCAGGCAGAGGCAGAGCGAGAAAAGCTAATTACGCAGTTGGAAGATTCGCTGGCAAAGATTAAGACATTGCGCGGATTGATCCCTATTTGCTCAAACTGCAAGAAAATCCGGGATGACGAAGGGTACTGGCACCAGGTGGAAGAATACGTCAGGGACCATTCCGATGCCGAATTTTCCCACGGCATCTGTACCGATTGCGCCCAGTCGATTTATCCGGACATATTCCCGGAGGAATAATAAAACAGTGTTAGAGTGTTTCCCAAAGGGAGCCTTTTGGGGCAGGTGTTCAAGTGTTCGGGTAAAAATAGTAAAAACTGTAGAGTAGCTCAGGAAGCCTAATTCAAGTCAGACATCAAAAATTCTCGCAAATCGTCCAGTGAAGCGGAAAGTGGGATGGATTTTTTCTCCTTCTCCAGTGCTTCCTGCAGACGAGCCGGGACAGGGATGTCCATCTCGATAAGCGGTTCGACAGTCTCCAGGAATTTTGCCGGATGAGCAGTTTCCAGGAACATCGCCGGACTCGATATACGTAGCGATTCCGTATAATTTTTTAGCGCCAGATATCCCACCGCACCGTGTGGATCCATCAGATAGCCGGTGGAGTTGTACACTCCCTGAATGGCTTGCCTGGTTTCATCATCAATGAAACGCATTCCAACGATATCATCGCGCATCTTTTCCGGATCGTGATCGTAAAGGTCCAGCATCCTGGCAAAATTACTGGGATTCCCTACGTCCATAGCATTGGAGATAGTTTCGACCGATGCTCTGGGATCGAAGCTCCCGGTATCCAGGTATGCCGGCACCACGTCGTTCACATTCGACGCTGCGATAAATCGATGCACCGGCAATCCCATGCGCTTTGCCAATAGCCCGGCAGTCAGATTACCGTAGTTTCCGCTGGGCACAGAAATCACCGGCTGGTCTCCCGGCTCACAGATTTGCGCATATCCATGGACATAATAAAAGGATTGTGGGATCAGCCGGGCGATATTGATGGAATTAGCCGAAGTTAATTCCAGAGATTCGTTCAGCGCCGGATCCACGAATGCCGCTTTGACCAGTCGCTGGCAGTCATCGAAATTTCCGTCGATCTCCAGGGCGGTGATATTCTGTCCGAGCGTCGTAAACTGCTGCTCCTGGATTTTACTGACTTTGCCGCCGGGATAGAGAATCACCACACGGATCCCCGGCACGCCGAGAAATCCATGTGCAACGGCACTCCCGGTATCGCCGCTGGTCGCTACCAGGATAGTTACTTCGGTGTCTTCGTTGCGAATAAACCACGACATGACCCGGGCCATGAACCGGGCGCCGAAATCTTTGAATGCCAGGGTCGGGCCATGAAACAGTTCAAGTGTATGAATATTATCGTGAATATGGACGACTGGCGCATCGAAATTCACGGCATCATTCACCAGAGAATGGAGAGCCTGGTCCGGGATTTCATCCTGGAAATATTCGGAAGCAATCCGGTAGGAAATATCCTGAAAACTGAGTGAACCCAGTTGCTGAAAAAAGTCCGGGGAGAGTTCCGGTACCGCAGCAGGCATGTAGAGACCGCCATCGCTGGGCATGCCTTCCAAAACGGCTGTGCGGAGGGAAACGGCGGTGTGTCGATTTTCAGTGCTGTAGAGTTGCATCAGTCGAGGATTCTCGGGCCTTCCTGATTAATGGGGGAGACGTAAATCTCGCTCTCGATGTCGTTTTTCCCGCAGGCCTCCTGCATCGCTTTTCCGGCATTTGAGGCTGTCTCTTCCGACGTACTCAGCGCGAAGAGCGACGGCCCTGATCCGGAGATGCTGCATCCAAGGGCGCCGGCATCGATGGCGGCCTGTTTGATTTCGTCAAATCCGGGAATCAGCAGGGAGCGCACCGGCTCGATAATCACGTCCCGCATTGATCGGCCCACCAGGGCAAAGTCTTCCAGGATGAGGCCGGTCATCAGCCCGGCTACGTTACCCCACTGGACGATGGCATCTTTGAGCAGTATATGCCGCTTCAGAATTTTACGGGCGTCATCGGTAAGCACTTCAATCTGGGGATGCAGGATAGAGCAATACAGCGTGTCCGGCGTTGGAATCCGAACCACGTCCAGCGGTTCGTAACTCCGGATCAGAACAAATCCTCCAAGCAGAGATGGTGCGGCATTGTCCGCATGTCCTGCACCGCAGGCGATGCGTTCGCCCTCCATGGCAAACGGAAGCAACTCTTCCGCTGTCAGGGGAGCGCCCAGTAACTGATTTGTGGCGTAGACGGCTGCCACGGAGCTCGCTGCGCTCGAACCCATACCACTTCCGAGCGGCATGCGCTTGACCAGATCAATCTCGAATCCCTGTTGGCTCTCGAGGTCCTCCAGCAGTTTGATCACGGCGATGCTGGCGGTGTTCTTCATCGGGTCGGTCGGGAGTTTGCCGCCATCACCTTCGATTTTATTCATGATGACCTGGTTTTTTCCGGTAGCACGGATCGTGACCTCATCGCCGGGTTCGTTCACGGCGAATCCCAGAATATCGAATCCTGCCGCCACATTGGCGACAGTTGCTGGAGCGAATACGCGTATGGATTCCATGTATTGCAGTGTTATAGTGTTCTAGTGTTCATGTGTTCGGGTAACAAAAGTGTTATCGTGTTATTGTGTTAGAGTTAACTAGTGTTCATGTTCATCAGAAAATTCTGCGGTTGTATACATGAAGACTTAAACACCCGAACACATTAACACTGCCCTTAATCTAAATACCCTTTTTTAACCAACATTTCAGCGGTCAGTACTGCGCCCCCGGCGGCCCCGCGAATGGTATTGTGGGAGAGGGCCACGAATTTGTAATCCAGGATCGGATCTTCCCGGAGTCGCCCCACGGCGATGCCCATGCCGTTCCCGATGTCCCGATCCAGCTTGGTCTGGGGGCGATCATCCTCGTTAAAATATGTCAGGAAAGGATCCGGGGCAGAGGGGAGGTCCAGCGCAGCGATGGGATTATCGTAAGATCGTATCGCCTCGATCAGTTCCTCCTGCTCCGCCGGTTTCCCGAACTTTATCTGGACAGCTGCAAGATGACCGTCCACCACCGGCACCCGTATGCAGGTTGCAGAAATAGCCGGCTTCTCAGCCATCTCCAGGCGTCCGTTGTTCAGGTTGCCCATAACCTTTAAAGGTTCCTGCTCCGATTTTTCTTCCTCGCCGCTAATGTACGGAATCACATTGTCCGTAATCTCCGGATACGTCTCGAAAGTCTTTCCCGCACCGGATATGGCCTGATACGTCGAAACGATCACCTGTTCGGGCTCGTATTCCTTCAGTGCCGCGAGTATCGGCACATATGACTGGATAGAGCAATTTGGCTTGGCGGTGATAAACCCCCTGCGCCAGCCGTGATTCTTGCGCTGGATATCGATGAGATCGGTGTGGCTGTGGTTCACCTCCGGAATAAAAATCGGCACGTCTTCCGTCCAACGATGCGCGGAATTGTTGGAGATAACCGGAGTCTCCGAAGCGGCATAGTCGGTTTCCAGTTTGCGTACCTGCGCTTTGTCCAGGCTCATGGCAGAGAAGACAAAAGCCACCTGAGCCGCGATCTTTTCCCTGTCAGCAACCGCATCGTACACTTCCAGTCCGGCAACATTCGCCGGGATTGGATCATTGTGAGTCCACCGATCGTCAACCGCTTCTGCATAGGTTTGCCCCGCCGAACGGGCGGAGGCTGCAACATTGACAATTTCAAACCACGGATGATCCGCCAGCAGTGTCACAAATCGCTGGCCAACCATTCCTGTGGCGCCGAGTATTCCAACCGGTATTTTTTTTTCATTCATTTTCGTATCCGTTTGTTCATAAAGTTGTGTATTTCAAATATCTCTCTCAGGATTTCCCAACCGTCCATCGGAAAATCCCAGGCCATACTATTTATTATATTTTACATCATAATCCCCAGGCTCAAACCCGGGGTGCTCCCCTCATCCTTCATCACAATTCTGTTCGCGCGAATGCTAAACGGGGTAAAATTGTGATTGAAACTGTTTACCGTTTTTATTTTCTTCGTGCACTCTTCGCGTCCTTTGCGGCTCATTTTTTTATCCTCGCAGTCTGCTTACTGCCGGTCGAAATTATTGTTTCTGTAATTTTGCCACCCGTACGATATCGGCAAACACGCCGGCGGCAGTGACTTCTGCGCCTGCGCCGGGACCTTTTACTACCAATGGTGTTTCATTATATCGCTCCGTGGTAAACGCCACGATATTATCGCCGCCGCCGATTGTGTAGAAGGGATGATCCTGAGCCACTTCCTGCAGGCCGATTTTGGCAGAGTTTCCGTCCAGAGATGCGATGTACCGGAGTACTTTCCCGGACTGTTGTGCCGTTTTAACGCGCTCGGTCATTGCGGAGTCCGCATCTTCCAGGGCCTCGAAAAACTCGTCGATCCCATCGACTTCAAAACTTTCATTCGGCAGAAAATCTTCAATGACCAATTCATCCATCTCTAGTTCGTATCCGGATTCCCTGGCCAGGATCAGCAGTTTCCTGGCGACGTCCATTCCATCGAGGTCATCCCTGGGATCCGGCTCGGTGTATCCCTTCTCTTTGGCATGGCGGACAATTTCGCTAAACGGCGTTTCGCCGTCGAATATATTAAAAATATAACTCAGCGTCCCGGAGAGTATTGCCTCGATCTTCAGGATCGAATCGCCGGTATCCCGCAGCTGTTCGATGGTCTGGATAATCGGCAGACTGGCTCCGGCGTTGGTTTCGTAGAGGAACGGCGTATCCAGCGTGTGGGACAATTGCTTCAGCCGGTGGTAGTATTCCAAGGTCCCTGAGGCAGCTTTCTTATTGGCTGCCACCACCGGAATCCGGTGTTCGATAAACTTGGGATACGTCTGCGCGACCTGCTCGCTCGCAGTACAGTCCACATAAATGCAGTTTGTGAGGTTGTATTTCCGTGAATTCTCAAACAGGATATCAATATCTGACGCCTGACTGGATTGCTCCAGCGTGTCCTGCCAGTTCTCCAGCGGAATGCCGTTGGGATCGAACAGCATCTTCCGGCTGTTGGCCAGCCCGGTCACCCGGATATCGAATTTCCAGGCGTCGCCCAGCGGATGCCGGTGATCCCGGATCTGCCGAAGCAGGGTGCCGCCAATGAGTCCGGTCCCCACCAGTATCACGTTGATTTTCCGGCGGAGCGATTCGAAAAAGGTGGAGTGAATCGCGTTGAGCGCCGTCGTCTCGTCTTCTTTGGAAATCACGGCAGAAATATTCAGCTCAGACGATCCCTGGGCAATGGCCACCACGTTCACATCATGTTTGCCGAGAATGCGAAACAGACTCCCGGCGATGCCCGGCGTATGGCGCATATTCTCCCCCACAGCGGCGATTATGCTGAGATCTTTTTCAACCACGACCCTGTCGATTTGGTTCACCTGCATTTCCAGAGAAAACTCATCCTCGATGACATCTTTGGCGCGATGTGCGTCGGACGGTGTCACCGCAAAACAGATGGTATGTTCCGACGAGGCCTGGGTGATGAGAATTATATTGATGTCCGCCCGGGCCAGCGCGCTGAACAATCGGGCGGAGATACCGGTGACACCCATCATTCCCGAGCCCTGAACCCGAAGAAGCGCAATGTCCTCTATCGAGGAAACACCACTTATCCGGTGCTGCGTCTCTTTTGCATCAGCGCTAATAACTGTGCCGTCAAAATCAGGCCTGAAGGTATTGCGAATTCGTATGGGGATATTCTTTTCGAACGCCGGCTGCATGGAGGACGGATGCACGACCTTTGCGCCAAAGTGGGACATCTCCATGGCCTCTTCGTAGGTCACGTGATCCAACGGAAATGCGTCCGGCACTTTTCGGGGATCGGCGGTCATAATACCGTTCACGTCCGTCCAGATTTCCACCTCGTCGGCATCCAGCGCCGCACCGAAAATCGATGCGGTGTAATCTGAGCCACTTCGGCCAAGTGTCGCAGTTTCATCTTTGGGGGTCCCGCCGATGAACCCGGTAATCACCTGGAGCGCAGTCCGGGATTCGAAGTATTCGCGGATCTTTCGGTTCGTGAGCTCGAAGTTTACCCTGGCCGCACCGAAGGTCTCGTCGGTTTTGATCATCTCGCGGGCGTCGGCAAATTCAGCATCCATGCCGCGATCTTTCATGGCCTCGCAGATGATAAATGTGGACATCCGCTCACCGAAACTCATGATAAAATCCAGTGTCCGCGCCGTCAGTTCCTGGATGAGCGTGAGGCCGTGGAGGACGTCCTCCAATTCGTTCAGGGTGGATTTCAAATGGGCGAAGACACTGCTCTGGTTTTTTGCACGGATCAGGGTCTTGGCGAACCGGAAAATCCGTTCTTCAAGTTCCTGCAGCTCCTCGGTATAGGCCTCGTCGCCCACCGAGCACATTTCACTCAGGCGAATCAGCTGATCCGTGACCCCGCCGAACGCCGAAAAGACAACGGCAATCGAATCATCCTTGTTTGCCTCATCAATGAGGCGAATCACGTTTTCCACCCGCTCGGTGGTACTAATGGATGACCCGCCGAATTTTATGACTTTCATACTGCTCACTTCACGGTTTCGAGTTTCTGCTCAATTCTGTCTGTTTGGGGGGAAACAGGCGTAAGATAAGGAATCTTCACCTGTTGAAAAACGCTTTCTGCGAATATTTGACTGTTTTTCTATACAATTCCGACGTTTTTGAAAAAAATGCCGGGAAGGAGGTGACCGTTCAACCAAAAGTCACCGGTTCAATAGTTGCTTCAGGGATCTATCTTTCCACACCCACCAACGCAATAAGTCCGGATCATGTTCTTCGGTGCTCGCAAAGTAGACGGCACATCGCAGTACATACAGCATGCACCGGTCGATCTCCCGTTGGTGAAAATCGCAGAGATTGTTATACAGGGTTTCCGGATCCGCACCGCGGAGATCCGTAACGTCGCGAACCCCGAGATTCCAGAGATCTTCCGAGATGGCTTCACCGACTCCCGGAATGTTTCGAAGGCGCTTCAGGACTTCATCCTTGGAAGGAATGGTGCCCATCGATTTTCCCTATCCGTTAATTTGCCACTCCAGGTTTTTAAACGACTTTTTCCAGGCGCTCTCGTACCATAGCCGGGCGTCGTCCCAATTCGGCGAACCCTTCCAACCGGAGTGGATGAGATGGACGTCGGTTGTCTCCGGTGAGTCAGGAACCGGCATAAAAAAGACGACGCAATGGGTTTTGGGATCGGCATCCGTCATAAACTCCTCAAATTGTGGAAAGCTGTTCCAGTTAAACGACAGAAATCGGCCGTGTTCAATGGCAGTGATAACACAGCCGTGGGAGCTGTTTTTTTCCGGATCATCTTTGTCCCAGTAGATGTGATACCGGCCGCCGACTTCCGGTTTCACGTCGGCCTTGGGCGCCAGCCAGCGCACAATGTGGCGGTTGACCGTAAACATCTCGAACGCCCGCTGCGGTTTGCACTGCAATTGCGATTTGATATGAATGACCTTGTCCATGAATGTGCCTCCGTTCCGGATATTGCGTATATAACTACATAAAATAACGATCTGCGAAAGGGCTTTCCAGAGAATAACGACAGTGTTACAGTAAAAGTGTGTTCAAGTGTTAGTGTGTTATCGTGCTACAGTGTTATGGTTGCACGTTTCCCTAATCATCCCGAAGGGAACTCTATGGGATAATCTTACTCTTAATTGTGGTTTTTGTTAGATGTTTGTCGTTCGTTTTTTGTTGAGTTATTTCAGTGTCTTCGGTGTATTTCGGTGTTTAATCTGTTTTTTTAAATCAGTGGGTATCATCTTAGCCTGTGTTCCAGTGCAAGCGGACTGCATACTATTGTTTATTCAGCCTGGAGCTTCCCCGGAGAAAAGGGTAGTAAAATCCTCCTTTTCGTTTTATACTAATTATCTGTAACCGAATTAAAACTCAAGACAAGGATAGGCCATGAAAAAACTTTTATTTTTACCGGTTGTCCTGGCGCTGATTTTCATGGGCTGTAAAGATAAACGGCTCTCTGAGAACGAAATGCCCTGGTACGACGGCACTTTTGCCGAGGCACAGGAAAATGCCGGAAGCCAGCAGATCATGATCTTCTTTAAGACCGAGTGGTGAAGCTGGTGTAAGCGGCTGGATGCCGAAGCGTTCCACGATGAGAATGTCATCGAATTTACATCCGAACACTTTGTACCAATGAAGATTGACGCCGAAAAGGGCAATGGCGTGAATCTGGCGAAGCAGTTTAATGTCAGAGGATATCCGACTACGGTATTCGTCAATAGGTCCGGAGAAGAAGTTGACCGGATTGTTGGGTACCTGCCTATTAAACGCTGGCTGGAAGAGATTCAGCGGATTAATCAGGGTAAGAATACCTACCAATCTCTGGAAGAACAGGTTGATCAGAATCCGGAAGATTCGGACTTGCTGATCCGTTTTGCCGAAAAAGTGGAGCAGCGGAACCGTACGAGTGAGCGAATTCCGGAATTGTGGCAAAGGATTCGAAGTCTAACCGAAGAAGGATCGGAGCAGTACATCCGCGCTGAGTTTAAGATTGCACAATATCAGGCGATGGCTACTGGGAAGCCAAGCCCGCTACAAGGATTCATCGATGCATATCCCGAAGCGCCCCAACAGATGGATGCATATAACACGTTGTTAAGCCTCCACCGTAATGCCGGTAATATTGAACAGGAAATCGAAACATTTCAGGCAATGGTCAAAACGGCGCGGGCGCAAGGGGAAGTTACTCCCAGCCTGCTGAACGGATATGCCTGGCGGATGGCGGAACTGGATACCAACCTGAAAGATGCTTTGGCTAAAGCGGAACAGGCCGTGGAGATGACGAAATCTGCGGATCCGCAGACACGGGCTCAAATCCTGGATACCCAGGCCGAAGTGCTCTGGAAACTAGGCCAAACTGCGCAAGCAGTGAAAATTATAAACAAATGTATCGAGCTCCAGCCGGATGATGAATATTTTAAAAAGCAAAAGAATAAATTTATGGGAGAGTCCTCAGGTGTTTAAAGTGAATACCGAACAGGTATTTTTAGCGGTCGGTAAAGGGCGACTATACCAAAATCCATAGAATTCAAACTTTAGAAAAACCACAGGAGCCGTCCTGTGGTTTTTCAATTTTAATACCCAAATGACGTAATCTTCGTGAAATTGAAAAAAAGCGAGAAAAACCGGTTCCGGCAAATATTGAATTCTTATCTACTTAGATATGTCCATTGACAACATATACACGGCATTATAGATTGCATAATCGAATGAATGAGATTATGGTATACGGTTTGCAAAACGAACCTTATACTTCAGGAGATAGTGGGAGAAACAGAGTGGTATTAAGATCGTCAAGGGAAAGGAGTAGCGTGTGAAAATTGGGATTCCCAGGGAGATAATTGCCGGTGAAAATCGGGTGGCACTTATTCCCGGCAATATTCAGGACCTGGCGAGTGAAGATTTCCAGGTTGTAGTAGAAAATGATGCGGGGAAGGCATCCGGTTTTTCCGATGAGGATTACACAGAGGCCGGCGCAAGTATTGCCGACAGCCCAGCACAGATTTATGGTGAGAGCGATTTGGTGATCAAGGTGAACACCTTATCGCAGAATAAAGATATCGGCAAGCACGAAGCGGAAATGCTGGGGGAGAACACAGCAGTCATCGGGATGCTGGATCCGCTGCATAACACCGATGTTATCCGCAAGCTGGCAAACAACAAAGTGACCGCATTTTCCATGGAGTTTTTGCCCCGGATTACGCGGGCACAGAACATGGATATTTTGAGCTCCATGAGTACGGTGGCCGGTTATAAGGCCGGGTTGATGGCAGCAGAATCATTACCGAAGTTCTTTCCGCTGCTGATGACGGCTGCCGGGACTATTCCGCCGGCTAATGCACTGATCATCGGTGCCGGTGTAGCAGGATTACAAGCTATCGCGACATGTAAACGACTCGGAGCCAAGGTGGCGGCCTTTGATACGCGCCCTGCGGTGAAGGAGCAGGTGGAGAGCCTCGGCGCCCGGTTTATCGAGATGGAACTGCCGGAGGACGCCGAAACCGAAGGCGGATACGCCAAGGAAATAACGGAAGAATTTTACCAGAAGGAATTGGAAGCCATCGGAAAGCAGGCCAAGCGGATGGACGTAATCATCACGACAGCGCTCATCTTTGGAAAGAAAGCGCCGATACTGGTCACCGAGGATATGCTGAAATCTATGGCAAATGGATCGGTCGTTATTGACCTCGCCGGGATAAACGGTGGAAATTGTGAAGCCGGAGAGCCTGGGGAAACGGTGGAAAAGTATGGTGTGACAATTCATACACCGCTGAATCTGCCGTCGGAACTGCCGCAGCACGCCAGCCAGATGTTTTCCAAAAACATCAGCAATTTCCTGGATGTGCTCTACAAGGAAGATTCCAGGGAGTTCAACTTTGACGACCAGATCGTGAGCGATACGTGCATGACCGACGGAGGGGACATTCGCAACGAGATGGTTCGCAACGCCGTAAATGAGGAGGGAGAATAAGCATGACAGGGACATTACTCGTCGCGCTTTATATATTTGTGCTGGCGATTTTTACCGGGTTCGAAGTGATTACCAAGGTACCGCCGCTGTTACACACACCGTTAATGTCCGGCGCCAATGCCATCTCCGGGATCACCCTGGTTGGTGCGGTGATCAGCGCCGGAATGGAAGCCGGGCCGATGACCACCATCCTCGGAACCGCTGCCGTGGTGTTTGCCACGATTAATGTGATTGGTGGATTCCTGGTGACCGATCGGATGTTGGAAATGTTTAAAAAAGATAAAAAGTAAGGCGGGAGTGTAATGGATCAACTAACGACACAGGAACTAGTTACGAAGCTGCTGTATCTGCTCTCGATTGTATTTTTCATCTTTGGGTTGAAAGACCTGGGATCGCCAAAGACTGCCCGCCGCGGTAACCTGTTTGCCTCGCTCGGTATGCTCATCGCCGTGGTGGTGACGCTGTTCCATCAGGATATCATTAGCTACACCTGGATCATCGTAGGGTTGGTTGGTGGTGGACTCCTTGGTGGTGTGGCTGCCCGAACCGTCAAGATGACCGATATGCCACAGATGGTAGCGATATTCAACGGATTTGGCGGTGGCGCATCCACGCTGGTGGCACTGGCTGAGTATTACCATCTGATGGATGAGTCTGCGCTGGTTGCCGGTGGCCAGACGGAGATCACTATCGCGATCAGTATAATTATTGGTACTATCACTTTCTTTGGAAGCGTGGTGGCGTTTACCAAGCTCCAGGGATTAGTCCGGGGCGCCCCAATCGTGTTTCCGTTCCATAACGGGATGAACGGGCTGTTTATTCTGGCGACAGTGGTGATTGCCGTACTGGGCGTTATCACGCCAATGAATCCCATCTATTTTTACATTGTATTAGCCATGATGGCCCTGCTTGGTGTTACCATGGTCATTCCTATTGGTGGCGCTGATATGCCGGTGGTCATCTCGCTGTTGAACTCGTTCTCGGGGCTGGCGGCGTCCGCAACCGGTTTCGTGCTGATGAACGAAGTGCTTATCGTCAGCGGCGCGCTGGTCGGCGCAGCGGGACTGATTCTGACCTTCCTGATGTGCGACGCCATGAACCGGTCGCTGTACAACGTGCTGTTCGGCGCTGTCGGAACAGACGGGGGCGGTGGCGGCGGCCCGCAGGATAAGAATGTCACCGCATATACAGCCACTGATGCTATGGTGCTGCTGGAAAATGCCAACAAGGTGATCATTGTACCGGGATACGGTTTGGCCGTTGCTCAGGCACAGCATGTTCTCCAGGAGATGGTAGAGCTATTGCAGGAGACAGGTGTGAAGGTGATGTTCGGGATTCACCCCGTCGCAGGGCGGATGCCTGGGCATATGAACGTGCTCCTGGCCGAGGCGAATACACCGTATGATCTGCTCATGGATCTGGATGAAATCAACGATGAGTTTCAGAGCGCAGATGTGGCCCTGGTTGTCGGCGCCAACGATGTAACCAATCCGGCGGCGCGGACGGAAACCGAGAGTCCCATCTATGGTATGCCGATTCTGAATGTGGATCAGGCTGAACGCGTAATGATCATCAAGCGGAGTCTCAGTCCCGGATTCGCCGGAGTGGACAATCCGCTCTTTTATGAAGACAAAACTATGATGCTGTTCGGCGACGCCAAGAAGATGGTGACAAATATCGTGAGCCTGCTGAAGGAAGCATAACTCTGATATAAGTCAGGGGATTTAGTAAACGCTCGTCCGGGAATACCGGGCGGGCGTTTTGTTTTATTCAATATTCAGTTTTGCCAGCCACGTCCGCGGGGCAATACGCGCAAGTACGGGGACGAGTTTAACTATAAATCCGTATATCGAAAACGACCGACTGCGTTTCAGATCCTGCATTGCTTTCGTGACCACATCCTGGGCTGTGGCGTTGATTAATTGTGGCCGATCTTTACTGCCGGCGACTGATTGAAATTCGGTGTCAACGGGACCCGGGCAGACCGCAGTCACGGTGATACCGCGTTCATGAAGTTCTGCGCCAAGGGCAGTGGAAAAGTTAATAATGAACGCCTTTGTAGAGGAATACGTTGCAAAATTCCCCATCGGAAGAAAACCAGCTGATGAGGCTACCTGAATAATCCGATCACCGGCGTCCATATATTCCAGCCCCAGGTAGGTGAGGTGTACCAGGGCGCGGATATTCAAGTCGATCATATCCAGCTGAGGTGCTAATGGAATGTCGGAAAATCTGCCGCGTTTACCGAATCCTGCGTTGTTCACCAGAAGTCTGAGGTGAGGTTGGTTTTCCGCCAGTCCATCGCCCAAATATTGAAGGCACTCCGGCTCTCTCAGATCCAGTGGAAAAACTTTCGCTGCGGTTTTCAGTCCGGAGGCAAGCTCGTGCAAACGGTCCTTTCGCCGGGCAACGAGCCAAATTTCATCCAGCGAAAAATCGGAATCAATCTGCCGGGCAAATTCCCAGCCGAGTCCCGATGAAGCGCCTGTCACGAGTGCAATGTTCATGAATACTCCCAATGTAAAGTTGTCTTGTCGTTACTTTCAATTTCATCTACATTTATACCACACCAATGGATAGGAATAAACTTACCACCAGTATCGTCGAGACACAAAAAGAACTGCAGCGTGCGATGGAGATCAGGGAGGAAGTGTTTATCAGAGGACAGGATGTCCCGGTTGATCTGGAGCGTGACGGACGCGGTGAGGAATCAACACACTTTTTGCTGCACCTGAACGATTCAACCATCGGTACCGGACGATTTCGTCCGCTGAGTGATGACACCGTTAAGTTTGAACGAATGGCGGTCCTGGAACCTCACAGGAACAAAGGGTACGGAACCCGGTTGCTGGATGCTATGATCGACTATGCACGTCGTCAGGGTTTTGCTGAAATTACACTGAATGCACAAATTGATGCCGTGAAGTATTACGAGCGGGCAGGGTTTCAGGAAGTTGGTCAAGTCTTTATGGAAGCCGGCATCCGGCACCAAAAAATGGTTTACAGCCTGTGAATTCTATAAACCAGTACCTTGAAAACGGAAAGGAGAGATGATGGTGGAAAAAAATAGGAATATCACCATTGGAATTCTGCTGGTAATACTTGGCACGTTGTTTTTACTCAACAATTTGAATGTCATCCACGTCCACAAATGGTGGCCGATTGTTCTACTGGGTCTTGGTGTCTCCTTTTTCCTTGGATGGGTGGTTGACCGCCGGCAAACCGGTCTGCTCCTGCCCGGATCTATCCTGGTGATATTAGGATGCCAGTTCTGGTTTCTGCACGCGAGCTGGCCTATCTATGTGTTGGCCCCGGCGGTGGGATTCTGGCTGATGTATCTCCTGGGAGAAAAGGACTCGGGGACATTAGTGCCGGCGTTTATCTTAACTGTGATTGCGCTGGTGTTCTGGTTCCGGGACTCCTTCCTGGCAGACTGGTGGCCGGTATTGTTCATCATACTGGGGGTGATTCTCCTGATCTGGCGCAGACCGGAGAAGTCTGAGGAAATCAAACCGGAAGATTTGGAATTTAAAGAACAGAAGGACACAGACGAATGATCGGATTTCAGGATAAGGTGGTATTGGTCACCGGCGGCAGCCGGGGCATCGGGCGCGCTATCTCCGAAATGTTTGCGCAATACGGAGCCAGGGTAGCCGTGAATTATCGTATGCGGAGTAAGGAAGCGGAAGAAACCGTTAATGCGATATCCACTAATGGAAAAACCGCCCGGGCTTTTCAGTGTGACGTTCGCTCATTTGATGAGGTGGAGTCAATGGTGGAAACGGTGATAGAACATTTTGGGCAGATTGACATTGTGGTCAACAATGCCGGCATCTGGACGGAAAGCTTTCTGCGGGATATGACGCCTGAGGTCTGGCAGGAGACCATGGATGTCAACCTGACCGGGACCTATAATGTTTGTAAGGCTGTCCACAAATATCTTGATGGTGACCGGGGTGATAATATTATCAATATTTCGTCCACCGCCGGTCAACGGGGCGAAGCGCATTATTCCCATTACGGCGCATCCAAGGGCGGTATCATCGCATTCACGAAAGGGCTCTCCTCGGAGTTGGCTTCCAGGGGAGTCCGGGTCAACTGCGTGGCACCTGGCTGGGTGGATACCGAAATGGCCGCACCGGCATACGTGGATGGAGGGCTGGAACGCATTAGCGGAAATATTCCACTGGGGCGGGTCGGCAAACCGGAGGAAATTGCGGCGTCAGTGCTATTTTTAGCATCTGATGCAGCATCTTATATCACCGGTGAAATCCTGAACGTGAACGGAGGGAGTGTATTGTGCGGGTGATGTTTACCCAAACTTTCATACTAATTCGTTGGTTTGTTCTTAGCGCACTTCTCGTTTTTGGGGCATACCTCCAGGCCGGACAGTATATTACCCCCAAAGAGCATCCCGTAATTCAGAAAACGCTGAAACAGTATCTGACTCATTACTCTGCCGATGAAGTCGTGAAAATATGGGTCTACTTTACCGACAAAGGATTTCAGACCCAACAGGGTTTTTCCAAAGCGTTGGCTCAAGCCAGAGAAAGCATCAGCGCTCGTGCACAAGAGCGTCGGCAACAGCGGGGAAACATAACCCGGTGGATGCTATATGATGACATCCCTGTCCACACCGAATACATCGAGAAAATCCTTCGTCAGCCAGGGGTGCAGATACACCGGGCTACAAGCCGGTGGTTCAATGGTATTAGCGTAGAGGTTGAGGCTGGCGCTGTTTCGAATTTGTCAAATTATCCGTTTGTCCGATCCGTGGAACTAATGCGAACCAGGACACGGAGAGTACTAGAGATGTCCAACGTACCGGAACGGGGTTTCAGAAAACCGTCAACCATTCCTTCAGTGAGGGAGTACGGTTTAAGCGAGGGACAATTAGAACAAATCAATGTACCGACAGCCCACGCAACCGGATATTCCGGAGAGGGCGTCATCGTCCTGATGATCGATACCGGATACAATACGGATCACCAGGTGTTCCGGGGAAATCGCATTCTGGCCGAACACGATTTTATACAGGATGACGACACGACGAAAAATCAGCCCGGCGATCATCCGGCGCAGCACAATCACGGGACGGCTACGGCATCCATCCTTGGCGCCGCAGTTGATAGCTTGCTATATGGACCGGCGTACAAATGTAAATTCTTATTAGCTAAGACGGAAATCTACGATCAAGAAATTCAGGTGGAGGAGGACTATTATGTTGAGGCGCTGGAATGGGGCGAACGCCTGGGCGCCGATGTGGCCTCTTCATCGCTGGGATATTATGATTGGTACGAATTTTCCGACATGGACGGGAATACGGCAGTCACTACCAGAGCGGTTGAAAAAGCTATCCGTCTGGGAGTCACCGTGGTCACGGCCGCCGGGAACGCGAACGATAATTCCTGGGGACATATCATTGCGCCGGCGGATGCGGATTCGGTTATAACCGTGGGAGCCGTGGATTCCAAGGGGATGGTGGCCGGATTCAGCTCCCGGGGGCCCACCTATGACGGCCGCATTAAACCAGAAGTCGTTGCCCAGGGGGTCGGGACAATCTTTGCTAAAGGGACTAATGATTCAACTTATAGCTCATCGAGCGGCACTTCCTTGAGTACACCACTAGTGGCGGGAGTCGCCGCGTTGCTTCTGGAAGGGCATCCGAACTGGTCGCCGGTGCAAGTCCGTGACGCTCTCATGATGACTGCGGGTAATTTTGATATGCCGAATAACGATATCGGATGGGGATTGGTGAATGCTGTGGAAGCGCTTTGTTACGGGATGAAAATGGATTCCGGCGCCGTCGTTTCACATGCATATCCGAATCCGTTTAACGGGTATGCATTCGTCGAGTACACCATCCCGGAGGACGTGGAGTTCAATGAGGTTTCGTTTGAAGTGTTCAATCTGCGGGGACAGCATATGGAGATCCAGCAAAATCGATGCAACCAATGTTTTTTTCTCTGGAAACCTGAGGCAAATGTCCCTTCGGGTATGTACTTTTACAAAATTACAGCGGGAGGGGTGACCAAAACCGGAAAATTTACCTATGTGCGATAAGACACAGCTTTCTTAGGTGAAACGGCGATATTACTGCCGCATGTATGAAAAGAAAACGGCAGGCCGGAAATCCGGTCGATATGGCGCACGGTAATAATCGTTGACATTCTTTCGTGTTCGACCTATTCTATGCACCGTTTTGAGGGGAATTTAGACGGATTAGGGGACATCCAATGGGGGAGAGAATGGACGGAAATACTTGGGGGCATTACTCCGTCCTGTATATCGTAGCAGCAGTATTCCTGGTGACACTTTTAACTGGATGTCAGAGTTTTAATCTATTTAGTTCTGACGCCGGACAAACCAAACCACAGTCACAACAGATAACGCCTGAGAGGATGCGCCAACTGTTTGAGACTGCATACGAGTCTATGAGTAACCGGGACTCTCTACGCCAAGCCTATCAATATTTGAAACAAATTGAGCCCAGGGATGAAAATGCCCGATGGTACCGGGAAACGCTCAGCGAAGTGTGTTTTAACTATGCGACGTATTCCGATGTCTCCCGGGACAGTAGTCTCCTGCTTTATGACGAGGGCCGCCACTCGGCTTTGCGGGTATTGCAGACCAGGCCGGATGTCATGAGCTTTTTAAGTAGTGATGCTATGTATTCTCCCCGGATTGTCCGGGATACCCTCCGGTATATTCCCGTTCGTGCCTTGTATTGGTGGAGCATAAATTCGCTGCTTTGGCTTGTGGATGAACCGCCGGTGAATCGGGTCGTGGCGAGAAATCGACTGGAAAACGCTATCAAACTCATTGAACTGGCTAGCCCGGATTTTCGGTATGGCGCTGTGCAGCGACTCCGGGGATTATTATACACCATCAGTCCCGATGGCGACCTAAATATGGCAAAACTGGCTTTTGAGAAAGCTATTACCAATAACGGCGCATATCTGGAAAACCACTTTCTGTATGGACGCTATTACGGCATTATGCTGCAGAATCGTCAGATATTCCGGAGGGAGATGGAAGTAGTCGTCGATGCGACCAGCCAGTATCCACTGGAATTTGCGGAGTTGAATCGGTTGGTAAAAATTCGTGCTCAGGAATTTCTGCAACGGGAAGAGAGTTTTTTTACGGCGAGTATTAAGTTTGGTCAGTTATAGTTGAAATGTAAGATTTCCAAACGGAGTCGATAGTCCTGAATAATCCGACCATTATTCTGGCTATCAGGCAAGGTATTATACCTCTCTCGTTCTTTTTTTGGCTGGACCGATAATTACCCATCCCACAAAATAAATAACTCCGCCAGCCAGTAAACCCGGATATAACGGTTCAATACCCAGCGGATATTGCGGCCACCCGCCCGATTGATTCATCATGCCTAAACCGTACCAGAGCGCTGATACAGCGAACCCGGTGAGACTCACCATGAAGGCGGTATTTCCGGTAATAATTCTGCGGCTGAAGTACGTCGCCAAAAGCGGATAAATCAATGCTGGAATCAGCAGGGTGCCGATAGTATACCAGAGATCAATAACCGAGGGGATAGTAATAACCATGAGGACCGCGACCACTCCGGTAATAATCAACCCGATTCGCGAATAAAATGAAGACCGATCGTTGTCCGGATCGCCGAACAGGCGCCACAGAAAATCCCGCCCGATTGTCACTGCCGATAGAAATGAGAAGGAATCAATGGTGGACATAATTACGGCGATCAGTCCCACATAGAAAAGTCCTTTAAGAATTGGTGGGAGTAATTCTTCAGCAAGCAATGGATAGGACATAAGCGCCGGGACGTCCGTCAGGATAGCCCGGGCATAGAGGCCGGTTGTTGTGGTGAGAAAGTCGAAAATAGCCCAAAAAACGATGGAAATGAGAATCCCGTTTTTCGCTACTTTGCCCGATTGGGCACCGTAGCATCTCTGATGAAATCCCGGGTCGACCAGCGTCCAGATTGCGATAAAAAACCAGACCAGGATATACTGAATCGAATTCCCGCCGCTCCAGGAAAGGTGCGATTCCGGTAGTACCGATTGCAGAAAATCAAGTCCCCCATACGATTGAAATGCCAGATAAACCATGACCAAAAACCCGGCGAACATCAATCCAAACTGGAGGTAATCCGTCCGAAGAACCGAGCGGAATCCGCCAAAGTAGACGTAGGCAATGGAGAAAAGCGTTCCGACGATTATCGATGGCAGGAGCGTCCAGCCGAACAGGAGGTTGATGAGAATACCAAGCATCAGGATATATGGTGCGGGTGAAACCATGAGAAACGTGAAAAACGCGCCGAGAAGACCGGTTTTTTTATCATAATACTGATACAGCCGATCCGGGATAGTATACAGGTTACTGTCCCGCACTTTCTTTGCCAGGAACAGCGCAAAAAATCCGGCGAAAATATAATAGGGAACGCCGAATACGATCCAGTTAGACAATCCGTATTGATAGGAAAATTCGCCGACGCCGAGGATCCCGCCGTACCAGGTGGAGACAAGCGTCGCGACGAATCCCGGCAGTGTTAAGGCTCGGCTGGCCAGGAGGTAATCTTCAGTCTGATCGAGCTTCGACCGCGCAAACCGAAATCCGATAATCACCAATGCAACGATATACGCTCCGATGAGGAGGTAATCTATGGGATGGAGCGATACGGTGATATTGTATTCAGGCATTAATACAGTGTTAAAGTATTCGAGTTGAAAACATTATTTTTGTGTTACCGTTTTACCGTGTTACTGTGTTATAGTTAAAAACGTAGTGAGTCGGGAACCTTTGATCTCTGATTCGAAACGTCCAGCCTGTTGGTAGTCCCTGCTTTAGCGGGCGTTGTTTGTATTCAATTGTCAGTTAGATTATTCACCATTTTACATTTTGTAATTATTCACAAATAACGACTCTCGCACTATAAAAAACATTGAATCACGAACAGACTTTCCCGTTTTGCGTTTTTTCTCTCCCCTTTTCCGTACTGATTTCTCCTTTGAGTAAAACCGATTAAGATGAAGAAACAGCACCAACTGGAACACTATAACACTCTAACACTGCTGTCCCCTATCCCCCTATACCTTTTTTCCTTAATCGAAGTTACGGAAGAGCAACAGCGTTCCGGATGTAACCGACACGGTGATTTCCTCGTCCGCCGCCAGGTTGCTGACGCCGCGGGTGCCGATCTCCAGGGTTTCATTCTCCAGCGGATATTTCAACCCTTTGGTGGTAACACCAGAGACTTTCCCCACGGGAAGCAGGGAGATAGTCTGCCCCTTTTCAACCCGGGTGGTGAATTCACCGGTGACCGCTTCTATGGTGGAGTAGTTTGTAAGCAGCTGGATGTGGATTTTATCCGAATATTTTACCAGCAGATATAAATTCGCCAGGGTTTGGTCATCCCGTTTGCCCGTCGCGCCGAGTACTGTTGCTGCAGTATATCCCTGATCAAGAGCGTACAGTAGCGTCTTCTCCAGATCCGTGTTGTCCTGGGTAGGGACGTGTCTGATGGTCTCGTGGTCAAGATTGTCCCGGAGACTCTCATCCAGGGAATCCAGATCCCCGATAATGACATCGGGAGTAATCTCCCGCTCCAACAACCAGTTGGCGGCGCCGTCAGTGCAAATAAGCGGATTCGCACGCTTTATACGGTTCCAGTGCTGGGGTGGCTTTGGCTGCTCCCCGTTCGCGACGATAAGGACATGTTTCATAATTCCTCAAAAAATTTAACTATCTGATGAAGCAGAAACAGCAGATGACTACTGAAAACCCTTAATAACAACTGTTACACGAATATATTTAGTGCAAAATATATTGGTTTTTCGGTGTATCTGTGTCAATCTGTTCCATCTGCGGACCGCCAAAGACGGTCCGCGTGCTATCTGTTAATGTCTTCCGGAAAGGTAATATACGAAGCCGGAACCTTCTTTGTCAGCCAGATTCCCGCATCGGACTGGTAAAAGGTGAAACCGTCCTCTTTCATCTGTTTAGCAGAGATGGTGAGGACTTCCGGTTTCCCGTGGCGACTCCCGACCTTTTTCGCGGATTTGGTATCCTGTGAGAGGTGGACAAACTGCCGGTTTTGAGAGCGGATTCCGTTCTTCCGAATTGGTTCGATATTCCGCCGGGCGGTCCCGTGATACAGGGTTGCCGGTGGTTCCAGGGGTTCGTAATCGAGATCCACATCAATGGAATGTCCATACGTCGCCCGGATATATTGATCGTCTTCAGATATGGTGAACCGGGTCTTGTCGCTTTGCGCAATTACATCTTTGACGTCATCCAGTCCGATGTGTATTCCATTTTTTCTGGCGCCCTTCAGGAGTTCCGGAACAGGCGCCCAGCCCGCGGGATCCAGAGAGAGTCCGATTTTCCCCGGGTTGTGTCGCAATACGTAGCTTAAAAATTTGCTTATTTTCCTTCTGTTCGGCATCAGAAAAACATAGCACGCAGATAACGAAGATACAACGGGTGACCGCGGATGAGAATAATATCTCGCAAACCCGTGAAGGACGCAAAGAAATCGTGAAGGAAAAAGATGAATACTGATCACGAACAACTAACCACAACCGACCATCAATTTTATGAATATTACGACTTTTATAAAATTATCGTAATTTAGCAATAATAAATGGATTGAAATGAAATTAGGAGGAATCGCAAAGAATGCCTTCCGAGCGTATAAAGTTCACAAATAACAACGGTCATGAGCTGGCTGGATTTCTGGATATGCCGGAGTCAGGATCGCCAAAAGCATTTGCGCTTTTTGCTCACTGTTTTACCTGTGGAAAAAACCTGAAGCCCATAGTGAACATCAACCGGGCGTTAACCAATCACGGTATCGCGGTATTGCGGTTCGACTTTACCGGCATAGGCGAGAGCGAAGGGGAATTCTCGGAGACGAATTTTTCGTCGACGGTGGATGATCTCATCGCTGCCGCGGAGTACCTGGATGAACACCATAAAGCCCCCACTCTGCTGATTGGGCACTCAATGGGGGGAGCCGCTGTGCTGCAGGCCGCCCACGACATCCCGTTCTCAAAAGCGGTGGTCACCATCGCCGCACCGTCCAATCCGAATCACCTGAGCGGTATTCTCCAGGAGAAGCGGGAGAAAGTGAAGTCAAAAGGTGCTGCGGATGTCACCATCGGTGGAAAAACCTTTACGTTGACAAAACAATTTTTTCGGGACCTGGAGCAGACCAGAATGGAGGGATTTATCCGCGATCTGGAGCGGGCACTGCTCATTCTGCACTCGCCACAGGACGATACGGTTGACATCCGGAACGCGGCCGAAATATTTCAGACTGCACGGCATCCCAAGAGCTACGTATCACTTGATGAGATGGGCCACCTGATGCTGGAGGAGGATCAGGCCAAATATGTAGGTAATCTGATCGCAGCGTGGGCTGATCGATACGTTTCCGGATCAGGGAAATGATGCTTTCTTGTGATAAAACACTTTATTCGATCATTGCATTAGTATTTTTTCTGGCGACTGCGCTCATGCCAATCGATATTGCGGGGCAAGATTTCTCTATCGGAGTTCGGCCGGATTCCTCCCGGGTATACGCGTTTACAAATCGCCTTGATGCCGTTTGGGCCGGTGAAACCAATGGATACCATTCTGCGGGGTTTCAGGGATTAAGTTATCGCCAGCAGGCAATCTTCGAAGATCTGCTTATTTCCAAAGATGGAAAATTCCTCCCACGCTCGGTGGCAGAGACAACAGTGCATCCCACACACCTGGTGCGTCGGTACCGTTCGCTGGGAATTACCGAACATCTCTACTTCCCTGATGATCATCATGTACTCGTCTATGAACTCATTTCATCATCAGTGCAGGAAGTTACATTGCTCCCCACATTTGTAAAGCACCCGGTGCAGGTTATAGATACAGCGGGAACACTAGAACTTTTACAGCCGCGTTATAAAACGGAATCCGGGGTAGCGGTACGGGTTTTCATATCGGTGGATAAACCGGGAAAATGGACACGGCGTCCATCATCCTCGGTTCAAGGTTTTCCCGGCGATAGAGTATCATCAGCACCTGTCCAGTGGAGTGGAAGAATCTCGGATACGACCCGGGTTATTATCTCCTTTGCAGGCGATCGACAAATGCATCAAAAGCAGGTGGACTCCTGGCAGACGGGATTGGACCGTCGGAAAAAAATTATGCAGAAAATGGTCGACCATCCCGTGACCAATAATCCTTTCGTAAACAAAGCGCTTTTGTGGGCACGGGTTAACCTGGATGCACATATTGTCAATCAGGGTGGGAAGGGCATATATACCGGGTTGCCTCCACTCGACGACTACCGTGGACGCGATACATTCGTTTCACTGCCGGGGGCAACACTGGTCAACGGTAATTATGATGCCGCCAGAGAGATCATTCGGGCATTTTCAGCATACCAAATAACCGATCCAACCCATGTGGATTATGGGCGCGTTCCATCACGAATTACCCCATGGCACAGTAGGTTTGGTTCGGCTGACGTAACGCCCTGGTTCGTTCTGTCGGTTTACGAATATTTCAGATATACCGGGGATAGGGTCTTCGCCAACGAGATGTACCCGGTGATAAAGAGAGCAATCGAGGGAAGGCTCAGTAATTCGGTTAACGATGACGGTATGGTGGAACACGGAGCCGATGAAACCTGGATGGATGAGCTGGGCCCTGACGGGCCGTGGAGTCCCCGGGGAAACCGGGCAGTTGAAGTTCAGACACTGTGGTATGACCAGCTCCGGGTTGGGGGATTATTGGCGGAGATGCTGGGAAAAACTGAGGATGCGCAACGATGGAAGCGGGTGCAAGAGCAACTGGCGGATCGATTTATGGATCTATTCTGGAATGAGTCCGGGACATCACTTTACGATCATATAAATTACAATAACACACCGGATTCTTCTATACGCCCGAACCAGGCGTTTGCTGTAAACCTGGGAGATGGACTCATCTCTCCGGAGATGCAGGGAGCGGTCATGCGTTCGGTGGTAAATTCAACCGTCTATACCTGGGGGGCGGCCTCTCTGGCTCAATCTGACGGCAATTTTCACCCGTATCACAACCTTCCACAATTTTACCCTGAAGATGCATCATATCACAACGGACTCGTTTGGCCATGGCTATCCGGTCCGGTGATCTCCGGGTTGGTAAAATTCGGTGAGGTCGACTCCGCTTATGTTCTTACACAAGACCTGATGGAGAAAATTTTACACCGGGGGATGGCTGGCTCCGTTTCAGGCATGACCGATGCACTCCCAAGAAATCTACTACCTGGATCCAGGAGCCCGGACGAATCAATAAACCTCGCCGGCAATTATTCCCGCGCGTGGAACATTGCGGAGTTCCTCAGAACCTGGCACCAGGATTATTTTGGGATTACTCCAAATGCCATGGAGAATCAACTTACTTTGTTTCCACAACTCCCGGAAGGGGTCGATACAGTCCGGACTTCGGTCTCTATGGGAAAACGGGATATTCACGTCGGTTATAGTGCATCGAATAATTCGTTTGAATTTGCGCTACAAAACGACGGAAAACCGATCACGATTCAACTGAAATTACGGAAAAATGATACGATATATTCGCTTGGAAGTCCGTTCCGATTGGGCAAAACTGATAAGCCGGTTATCATCACATTTCATAAACAGTCAGGGCAGTATATGCTTGAAACGACCGAATTGAAAACGACGGCAGAGCCTTCAAAATTTCCGAACTCCTATCTTAAACCATTTCACTTCGTAACACCGAGTTTACCACCGGGTTTTCCTGGAATCCGCGCTGCAAAGTATCCTCTGATAAGTGAAAAGCAGGCAACTGCGGACAACCCGGAGGCTCGCACTCTTTTGGACGTTAAAGACCCGGTTGGTGATGATTTAGGCCCGGAACAAAACTATACCTATCCGGAAAACCCAATATACGAGGACGGAATATTTGACTTAACTGGTGCGCAGGTACGCTACGATGAAAAAAATGTGTATTTTGACCTGACATTCGATACCCTCACACAATCCCCCTGGGATTGGGAACCCGGCTCATCATTGACATATGCTGCCATTGGAATACATACCGGTGACTCGGAGGGCACCCCTCTCTTCGGACAGAATGCACAGTACACCACGCCCGAATCCGCAGGTTCGATGCAATTCATCCTGTACCTTGGAAGCGGTTATCGCCTGGTTAATGCCGCTGGAAACACAATTGCGGAGTATCGACCTCAGACAGCAAAATTTTCAATGATCCGCCACAGGGAGGGCAGGATACATTTAGCCGTTTCAAGGGAGCATTTGCCCCAGCCGAAAAAATGGTGGAAGTATACTGTGATTGCCGGCGCACACCGAGATCATTACCAGCCAGGACCAAATGGATTTTGCACTATTAAAGAAATTGGAGCGGAACAGGAAGCGAAGAAAACTACGCCAAATTGGTACGATATTTTGCGAGTTGGATACTAACATCAGTTTTATAGTGTTCAGGTGTTCAAGTGTTTCCCACAGGGACTCCATTGGGACAATCTTACTCACTTTTATTCATTTGGGGAAAGGAGATGGGAGAAAGTAGAAAGGAACAACCCGGCTGGTACAGTTATATTCTAGCCGGCCTCCTGTCTCCAGTTTTTACACTTTTTCCTTCTTCAATTTCCATTCTGGATTCTTCATTCCTGAGCGTTGGTTGCAGGGTACTTCGACATTGGATATTGGAAATTCGGGATTGGATATTCAATCTGTTCTCTTCTCCGTCTTTTATCCCGCTTAAACCCGCTTCGCGGACTTTAAGCGGATGGATCACCCTATACCCCTATACCTTATACCCATTTGTTCTACCGCAATACAATATTGTAAATCCTCTGGCCTCATCGTAGATTCCATCCTATGAAAAATGCCCTCAAAGATTCCCGCTTTCCGATTCTCATTGGATTTTTCCTCATTGGACTGGACTTTTTCACCAAATGGATCGCCAATATTGCGCTGCCGGTGCAGCAGACCATCCACACCAGCATCTCATTCTGGAAGTGGCATTTAACGTATAACCGAGGATACCATTACATCTTTGGGGAAATCGGAAATTTTCGATTAGTTCAATCACTGGGATTAATTGCCGTTTTGATATTAATCGGCCTGATGGTCAAAAACAGGGCGGAACTTCCGAAAAATGA
Source organism: Candidatus Neomarinimicrobiota bacterium (assembly GCA_021734025.1). Taxonomy (NCBI): domain Bacteria; kingdom Pseudomonadati; phylum Fidelibacterota; species Fidelibacterota bacterium. The sequence goes on along the minus strand of JAIPJS010000015.1, from coordinate 5,494 downwards.
CGTAAACCGCCACCTGTTCGCCGGATATATCGCGCTGCTTATGGGAGCGACGGGCAATCCCTGGGAAACCGTTGTACTGGGGCGGGTGACAGACTTTTTCGTGTTTACGCCACTGCCGTGGCCCTCCAACCTGGCAGACCAGTACATTAATATCGCCATTTACGTATTACTTCCAATCTGGCTGGTCATTTCCTTCCGGGACTGGCGTCGTGAGCGACAGGCGAAACAGGCTGACGATTCCGAATACCAGACAGACTCTTATAAATCACCCTGACTATTTTTTCATTGAATTGAATTCGCGTGTCCGGGTTCCGGGTACGTAACGAGAGGAGGATGCTATGCGCGCGATGCTCCTGAAAGAACAGCAATCTATCACCAATAACCCGTTGCATCTCGAAGACGTTCCGAAGCCCGAGCCGGGACCTGGCGAGGTGCGGATAAAAGTAAATGCATGTGGCGTTTGCCATACCGATCTGCACGAGATAGAAGGTGACCTCGAACTCCCGGAACTACCGTTGATCCCCGGCCACCAAATTGTCGGCGTTATCGACGATCTGGGAGAGGGCGTCGCCGACTGGGCACCCGGTACCCGTGTCGGAGTCCCGTGGCTATACTCCACCTGCCAGGAATGCGAGTTCTGCAAAAAGGGACTTGAGAACCTGTGTGAAAATGCGAAGTTCACCGGCAAAGATGTGAATGGCGGTTATGCCGAATACGTAATTGCGCCGGCTGATTTTATCTACTCCATACCGGAGGGATTTCCTGATATGCAAGCAGCACCGCTGCTTTGTGCCGGTATTATCGGATATCGGGCGTTGCGCCTGACTAATATTGAACCAGGACAAAATGTGGGACTGTATGGCTTTGGTGCCTCAGCGCATGTCACTATCCAGGTGGCAATCCACTGGGGCTGTGATGTCTATGTCTTTACGCGTTCCGAAGATCACCGTCGCCACGCCAAAGATTTGGGAGCCGTCTGGACCGGCAGTTCCAAAGATGATCCCGGCGCACTCATGGACGGTAGCATCATCTTTGCGCCGGCCGGGGAGATCGTCGTGGATGCACTTCGTGTACTGCGGCGCGGAGGTACCGTTACCAGTGCAGGCATCCATATGAGTAATATCCCGGAATTCGAATATGATTTAATTTACGGGGAGCGCACTATCCAAACGGTAGCGAATAGTACCAGGAAAGACGCCAGAGAGCTGCTTCAGCTCGCCGCGGAAATCCCTATCCGAACGGATATTGAAGCCTATTCTCTGGAAAATGCCAATAAGGTATTGAATTTGATTAAGGAGAGCCGGATCAGGGGAGCGGCAGTACTCAAAATCAGTGACGAATAATAGCGCCGTATTATTTATGTGCCGCGTAACTTGAAGCGCGTTTTAACAAACTCCAACTGCCGGCGACCCCGCCGCGGCGAGAGTCACAGGCAGAAGTTTAATTTACGCAATATTAAGTAGACAATAATTGTTTATATTTTTAATCGGTGTTTATCCGCAGTTTCTGCATTTATCTGGTTACTCCGAATCCAATTGCTCGTAATACTCCTCCGGATACGGCTTATCGAAATCCGGGATCCGCGGCATGTCCAGGTGCAGGCTGTCCGGGATGCCGAGCATCCCATACTCCACCCGGTCGAGTTCCGGATAATCGCCGCCGCCCACGTAGGTGTGAGAGTTGGAGAGTTCGCCGATCATCTCGCCGATGACATAGTTCAGATCGAACCGATGGGAGACATATGGCAAGAGCACCTCATATTTTGTCGCCATGGAATCCCAATTGACGTTATTCATCTGCGGATTGAAGAAGTAATCCCGCTGGTAACGCCAGACCTCCTCGAAGATCTCCCGCCACTCGGCTCGGTAATCCACCTTGGCTTCCATCCCGCTGAGGTCCAGCGGTTTGGCATCTTTTAAATCCGAGGGTTTGGCGTCAACGAGATAGTACTCGCCGTTGACGCTTACAATGAGATGGTCATCATCCGGTGACATAACATAATTCACGGCACCGCTATGGGTTTCCAACGGGAAAGCGAACGGTGGATGATAAATTTCGAATATCCAATTTCCAATATTTAACCACGGAAGTAGTGCTTATCGGGGGAAGGTGGGGAACTTGGACATTCATCATTCGATATTCTGCGGTTGGAAATTCATTCTTTCTCCCCATCTTGATTCTGATCCGGGCCGGTTCTATATTCTTGCTCTACAACTATCGACATACAGGGGAAAAAGAAACATGGCGCAATATTGGATGATTGTCAGCAGCAAAGAAAATTTTGAGGCGACAAAGGTACGCGATTTCTCCGTGCAGGGTGTGAAATCCCGGCACCGGAAAAAGGCCATGGAGATGCAGCCCGGTGATAAGCTGATGTATTATGTCACCGGTATTCAGAAGTTCGCCGGGATCACTGAGGTGACTTCCACGTTTTTCGAGGGCGAAGAGATCATCTGGAAATCCAAGAAGGAGGGCGAGAACTATCCCTGGCGGATAGAGATAAAGCCGGAACTGATTCTCGATGAGAAAGATTGGGTCGATTCTGAGGTGTTCAAAGACAAACTCCAGTACATCGGGAAATGGCCGGATAAACACTGGAAACTGGCCTTCCAGGGGAATGTCCACAGTCTACCGGAAGAGGATTATAATACCGTAAAGTCGATCCTCAGCGACGCAGCGAAGTAACGCTTTTATGGACTCGACTGAACGTAAGAAGATAATGCGGATGATCCCGTACGGGATGTTCATCTGTACCACAAAATCAGGTGACGAAATTGCTGCCAGCACTGTGACCTGGGTGACCCAGTGTTCGTTTAAACCGCCGCTGATCACAGTGGCCATCAAAAACGACACCAAAATTTACGATATACTGAAAGAAGCAGGACGTTTTGCGCTGCACGTCGTTCCGGACGGTGAAAAGCAACTGGCCAGCCGATTTTTTCGTCCAGCATCCATTGAGAACGGTCGAATGAATGGCGTCCCGTTTGCCATGGATGGAAACCATGGCCTGCCGATACTGGAGAGTACGCCGGCTCACTTGATTTGTAAGGTACGGGAGTTGCCGGAAATCGGGGATCATCATCTGTTCATCGCGGAGGTGGTGGACGGAGAATATCGGGCGGAAATGGAACCGCTCCTGTTGCGAGATACCGGTTGGCGTTACGGCGGATAACCGGTTATATTATTTCCAAATTAATTTTACCAACAGAGACAATCACGTCACTTTATTCAATCCGGGATAACCCTGGAGTTACTCCAAAGGAGCGGCTATGAATCCAACCGGTAATCTAATCGGAATGGCGCTGTACTTGGTAACGATATTGCTTGCAATAGGTGTCTTCGCCTGGCTCATCTATCGCCGGATGACAGTGTTGCGTCTGGCGGAATCTCAGGATCGGTTCGACCGGCCGTGGCAGCGTGTGAAAAACGTTATTACGGTAGCATTGGGTCAGAAGAAGATCCTTAAAAAGCGGTATATCTGGCCGGGGCTCATGCACGCGTTCATCTTTTGGGGATTTATTGCTGTCGCTATTAACACTATCCATCTGGTGGGACAGGGATTCGCACCGAATTTCTACCTTCCCGGCTTTGCGCCGGATCAATCGCTGGGACAGTTCTATCTGGTATTCCGGGACACCTTTGAGCTGATCGTGATTATCGCAGTCCTTGTCGCATTGTATCGCCGGTTTTTCGTCAAACCGCGTCGCCTAACTCTCTCCTTCGATGCCAATCTGGTGCTCGGACTTATTTTTATTCTGATGGTCACCGACTTTATCATCGGCGGCGCCAGTATCGCCAACGGGCACTTCGAGGGCCCGACCTATATGGGCAAACTATTCGCCGGCTGGTTTGCTACCTATTCCCAGGCTACGAATATTGTCATTTACAACGTGGCGTGGTGGCTGCACATCTTCGCGCTCTTTTTCTTCCTGGACTGGTTACCGATCTCCAAGCATTTTCATGTGGTGACTGCGCTGTTCAACGTCTACTTCGGCGCGCTGGAAAAGGGCGCGCTCCAGCCCATGAATTTTGAGGAGCTGGAACATTTCGGAGTCAGCGAAGTCCATCACCATCGCTGGAAGGATCTCCTGGACGTTTACACCTGTACCGAGTGCGGTCGATGTCAGGACGCGTGTCCTGCCTTCGCTACCGGGAAGGAGCTGAATCCCAAGGAGATTAATATCCACACCAGGGAATACATCGACGAGCACGAGAGCGCCCTGGTGAGTATGCTGAAGGCCAGCCTCAAGTCGAATGGAAACGGAAATGGCTCGGCAACTGCCATAGAAGGCCCGGCATACGTGGGCGATATCATCAAGGAGAACGTTCTCTGGGCGTGTACTACCTGCAAGGCATGTGAGGAGGCGTGTCCGCTGAATATCGAGTTTATCGACCGCATCGTGGATATGCGGCGCAGTCTGGTGCTGGAAGAAGCGAAAATCGAAAAACAGGTCGCCACGACGTTCAAAAACATGGAGAACCAGCAGAATCCCTGGGGATTGGCCGGTTCTACCAGAGAAGAGTGGGCGGCGGGACTCGATGTGCCGCGAATTGCCGAGGTCGATCCGGAGGAATTGGATATTGTTTACTGGATCGGTTGCGCTGGTGCGTTCGATGATCGGGCGAAGCAGGTCTCGCAGGCGATGGTGAAGATCCTGAACGCTGCCGGAGTGAAGTACGCCATCCTTGGAAAGAAGGAGGTCTGCACCGGCGATCCGGCGCGGCGCATCGGAAACGAATATGTATTCCAGATGCTGGCGGAACAGAATATCGAGACGTTCAAAGAATACAACATATCGACGCTGCTGACACAGTGTCCGCACTGTTTCAATACCTTTGCGAATGAGTACCCGCAGTTTGGCGGGGATTATGAGGTCATCCATCACACGACATTTGTAAAACAGCTGCTGGACGGTGGGCGGCTGACTTTATCAAAACCACGCGCGCAACGGATTACGTATCACGATTCGTGTTATCTCGGTCGGCACAACGACATCTATGCAGATCCCCGGGATCTGCTCATGGCGATTCCCGAGGTGGAACTAGTGGAAATGGAAAACAGCAAGGAGAACGGCTTCTGCTGCGGCGCTGGCGGCGGACGCATGTGGATGGAGGAGACCGAAGGGCATACCAAGGTCAACAACGAGCGCGTGAACCAGGCGGCGGCTGTGGAACCTGACAATGTCGCCACGGCTTGTCCTTTTTGTGCGACGATGATCGGCGACGGCATCAACGAGAACGGTCTGGCGGATCAGATGGATACGGAGGATATTATTCAGATGGTGGCTGCGTCGATCTGAAACTGAATAGCACACTGATGACGCAGATCAAGCAGATAAATACAAATAAACCATTAAGCCACGAAGAACGCGAAGAAAACGCAAAGAAATACAAAAAAGACTTACCACTGAAAAACACTGAATACACCAATAATTTTTAATTACAAACCGCTAAAGCGGTCACTACCAACACGAAATGTATCACAGACACAGGA